>NZ_JEXX01000013.1:0-91776 GCF_000582055.1 Acinetobacter sp. 766875
TGTGACGCCAGTCGCATCGCCGGGTAGCTATGTTCGGAAGGGATAACCGCTGAAAGCATCTAAGCGGGAAGCCTACCTCAAGATAAGATTTCCCTAGGAATTTATTCCTCTAAAGAGCCGTTCGAGACTAGGACGTTGATAGGTTGGATGTGGAAGCATAGTGATATGTGAAGCTGACCAATACTAATTGCTCGTGAGGCTTGACTATACAACACCCAAGCAGTTGTATATAAAGCATCAATCGATTCATAAATCTACAAACAAACTTGATTTAGTTATAACACTAGATAAAATGAACACAGTCAGATTCAATCAGCCCAGTCTGTAAAGATTTGGAAAACGCTTCGGCAGTCAATAAGACCAAAGCAAGTATCCATAAACAGTTGTGCTGGCGACCATAGCAAGAGTGAACCACCTGATCCCTTCCCGAACTCAGAAGTGAAACCTCTTAGCGCTGATGGTAGTGTGGGGTTACCCATGTGAGAGTAAGTCATCGCCAGCTCATTATTCTAAACACCCCCAACTAAAATTGGGGGTGTTTTTTATTGCGCGGAATAAAGTGAAAACACATAATCAAAAAATCAGATTTGCACGGTTGCCGTGCTTCAGAGATATAGGGTCTTAGTTCAATGTAATAAAAAACATTTCATAATATTCCAATCTTTGCTTAATCTATAAATAATTAAATTTGAGTTTTTATCTATGCAGTTCAAAATTATCGCAGCCCAAGATCTAGATAAAAATCAATGCAATCAAATTGCTGAATTGTGTTTTGCTGCTTTTGATGAAGATCCTTGGAGCCAATATACTTTCATGCAAAAAGCATTTCATGTCGTGGGTATATTAGATGATCAAATTGTTTCACATGCCTTATGGACGGATAGAGTTTTTACTATAAATGGTAGCTCCAATGTAAAAACTGCTTATGTAGAGTATGTGACTACTAATTACACGATGAGAGGTAAGGGGCTTGCATCACAATTACTAAAATATTTAGTTGAAGCATTAACTGATTTGGAATATGAACTTGCTGCATTACAACCAGAAGATGAAGCGTTTTATAAAAAATTAGGTTGGACTACTTGGTGGGGAGATTTGTACATCAAACAAGATACATCTACTTATCTGACTGATGACTATGAAATTATGCTATATTCTTTGAGTATCTCTATGAAAGATCTACTATTGCATCGCTCACAGGGCGATAGTATTTGCGCAGAATGGCGAGAGGGTGAGGTTTGGTAGTTAGAATGGTCTAATAATTTTATTATTTTTTTCTAAGTCTAATTTAGATGTAGTTGTCATTTTTTTATATTACTTAACTTTTTCTACTTTCCTGTTTATTAGACAAGCCTATAATGATTCAGAATCATTCCAAATCTAATAAGGATATAACATGTCTACCGACCAGCAATTTCCAACTCCCAACAATTTAGGTATCGCGGTATATTCCAATAATGCCGAAGCTATTGGTAATACACCTTTAGTACGTATTAACCGTTTGATTAAACCGGGCGCAACCGTATTAGCAAAAGTGGAAAGCCGTAACCCTGCATTTTCTGTGAAATGCCGTATTGGCGCGGCACTTATTGCAGATGCAGAGAAACGTGGTGTATTAAAAGAAGGTATGCATATTGTTGAGCCAACCAGTGGTAATACTGGTATTGCATTGGCGTTTGTTGCTGCGGCAAAAGGATATCCAATAACTTTAACTATGCCTGCAAGTATGAGCCTTGAGCGTAGAAAAGTACTGAAAGCTTTAGGTGCTAATTTGGTTTTAACTGAACCCGCAAAAGGTATGAAAGGTGCAGTTGATGAGGCTGTACGATTAGCAACTGAACAGCCAGATCTTTATTTCTTGCCACAACAATTTGAAAACCCAGCGAATCCACAAATTCATGTAGACACAACTGGTCCTGAAATTTGGCAAGCTACAGGTGGGCAAGTCGATATTTTAGTTGCGGGCGTCGGTACAGGCGGTACGATTACAGGTATTTCTCGTTACTTTGAACAGGTTCAAAATAAACCTTTGTATTCAGTAGCAGTTGAACCTGCTGAGTCTCCAATTATTACTCAAACCAAAAATGGTGAAAACATTACACCTGCACCACATAAAATTCAGGGAATTGGTGCGAACTTTATTCCAAAGAATCTTGATTTGGACCTTGTGGATGAAGTCTTACCAGTGAGTAGCGAAGAAGCAATTCAATGGGCGAGAAACTGTGCAACCCAAGAAGGTATTTTAGTGGGTATTTCAAGTGGCGCTGCCCTGGCTGCTGCTGCAAAAATTGCAGAACGTCCTGAAAATGCTGGTAAAACCATTGTTGTTATTCTGCCAGACAGTGGGGAGCGTTATTTGTCTTCTGTCTTATTTGAAGGTTTATTTGACGAATAAAATTAATCGCATAAAAAAGCCCATCCATTGATGGGCTTTTATTTAAGCTTATTTATAAGGCACTTTTTAAGTTTTTTTGATGGTGCTTAATAGATCGAGCATATTTTTTCGCTTTGTGGCGGGTCCAGAAGCTTCGCTCATATCCTGTTGGCCCAACATTATAATAGGCCGTGGCTTTGAACCAGCTATCTGCTGTTTGATAGTAATGATTTAAAATATAAGCACCACATTGGATATTTGTAGATTCATCATATAAATTACCAGCACAAGTTTGTTGCCAATAGCTTGGAATAATTTGAGTTAAACCAACAGCCCCAGTCGGAGAGCGGGCATTACTATTATAGTTCGACTCTTGTCTGATAACTGCCGCGAGTAAAAGTGGAGGAACATTATATTTGTCAGCACTTTGAATAATCATAGGAGATAATCTATTCGCTGTACTCGGTGGAACGGAATAAGCTTTTTGTAAACCAGATGATAGCTTATTTGAACGCCAAGTAAATGAGCCACTATTAGGGCCTAAGCTTGTACATCCTGTCATTATGATCATCAAGAAAATTATGAAAAATTTCAGACCAAGGATGTGTAATTGTGATGGTTCAAAACGATTTTGGGTTAAAGATGGGGTAAGCAAAATACAAAACCAATAATGAAGTTTTAAATAAAGTGATGGTATTTAGCCGTACTTATAGGATCAATATTAGTTCTGTTGCTCAGCACATCTAAAAAGTAAGAATTTTGTATAATTGAAATGAAAAAACCCCGACATCCTGTCGAGGTTCCTTCGTATTCAGCTTTATGTAGCTAACTCCTGTCAACTACCGCTTCCTGCGTTCTTATTCTTCTTCAATGAGACATCCTGTCTCTCTATGATTCATATATTATGAAATAATACTAAAGCTGAATATCCGCAAATCACCGCAAGTTTTGTAAGTTTTAACTTACAGACGTACTTTTTTAACATTCTTAAATACAAGGTCAACGAGTTTCTGGGCTACAGGAGCACAAATCAATACACTCGGAAAAGCCAGTATCCATGCAATAATCCAAGCTGATATCCACAATGAAACGAAGTAATGATTTAGTCCTACTACTTTAAAAGTTGAAATACCTGAAACGATAAAAGACATCATTCCCGATAAAATTAAGAGGAATAAAAGTTTCTGTGCTTTCATGGTTTTATATTCCTTGATAAGCACTTAAGGTCAATGCAAAATTTTCTCCAAACTGTTGAGCAGTTTTAATATCTCCTTCATCAAACCTATCGGCATTACTGCCATGTTCAGCCTGAGCCATTAAGCCTGACCATGAACCAAGACGATTGGCTGCTTGAATATAAGGAATACCGTGGTGTTGCTCGGGCAGAATCGGGTTGCCGACCCAGAGCATGCCGTGTTGCATACAAAAGGTAAAAATCGAAATTAGTGTCGATTGTTTATCACCAGCGGGAAGAGAGGAAACGGTAAATCCAGCTGCTAATTTTCCTTTAAAATTCTGCTTTTTCCATAATGGCCCTGTTGCATCCATGAGTTGTTTTAATTTGGAAGATACGCCACCTAAATAAGTAGGAGATCCCCAAATTAAGCCATCATATTGATTAAGAATTTCTGGGCTCTCGATAAGATCTTCAGCATTAAGTAAATCTACTTCAATATCTTGATGGCTTAAAATACCAGTTTGAATTTGCTGAGCAATAAATTGGGTATGTCCTTGGCGACTATAGTAAATAATGGCAACAGTTTTCATGATTATTTTCCTCTTTATCTAAATTTGAAATATTTTTGCAGTGAGATATAAACCACAGCCAAAGACACTATGGTTCAGTAAGCTTTTTAAGCAGTTCAGAAAAGGGTGCGGGGTTTTTGATGAAGCAAAACCACTACCCATGGCCGGTTGCATAATAAAAAAGGGAATTAGAACAGTGACTACACCAAAGATTAGTGCTGAGTAAAACTGAGGATGAATGAGCCAATCTGAGCCGATAATGAGAAGAAAGCTCAATGCAAAAATAATCCCGACACTATAATGAGCAATCCAGCCCAATAAATATTCACCCTTAATTTGAGGGCTTTGAGCGATAGATTGATGGATGAGTTTTCCTTGAACTATCCAACCTACCCAGCGTCCGAGAAAGGAAAAATTTAAGGTCGGGATCTTAAATATTTTTAGTATTAACAGCCATATATCCATAATAACTGTTGCACCAATACCAAGACATAAAGCTTGAAAGAACAATGTAGAGGTATTCATTTTTACACCTTGCTTTTATACGTATGAAACGTGATAAATTTATTGTGCAAGTTCAAGTTCACTTGAAGTCAAGAGGATGTTATGGATATTGGTGAAGTTTCTAAGAAGGCAAAAGTCACAACAGCTACGCTACGTTTTTATGAAGAGAAGGGGTTAATTAAGTCAATTGGGCGGCAAGGTTTACGTCGGCAGTATGGTAAGCAGGTACTTGATCAACTGGCACTTATTGCTTTAGGACGTGCTGCGGGATTTTCTTTAAATGAGATCGCTACTATGTTTGGACAAGATGGTAAGCCTGATCTTGATCGTCAGAAACTAAAAAATAAAGCTGAACAACTAGAGCAAATGGCAAAGCGATTACATTTTATTAGTCAAGGATTACAACATGCAGCTGTCTGTCCAGCCGAAAATCATATGGAATGCCCAACCTTTCAGAACTTTTTGAAAGCAGCAATTGCTGGAGAATATCAGCCAACAAAACTTTAATTCGTTATAGTGAAGACATTTAATTTATGTTTGTATTGAGCAGTGGGCTTGTCATATATTCGCCATAAAGATTTCATCTTTTTGAAGCAAAAACTTCATATAAGCTTGATTAAATTTGCTTAATTTTTTACCAAATGTATAAAATCATGAGCAAAAAAACTTTAGTCGCATTATTATGCTGTGCCAGTTTAGGATTGACGGCATGTAATGATGATAACGATCAAGAACAAACTTCACCTGCAGAAAACGTTACCGAACCAACTTTAATTTCTTTTGCCAAATTGCCTGTAGAAACCTATGCTGCTGGCCCAGACTCTGGTGCATATGTAAAAGGTGCAAATGGAATTTATCCGCCATTTAAAGGCCAGCCTGTACAAGGTTTTTCGGCTGCATTAAAAAATGAAGATGGTAGCTATATGGCAATGGCCGATAATGGTTTTGGTACCCAAGATAATTCTTCTGACTTTTTGCTTCGTATTTATAAATTAAAACCTGATTTTAAAACTAAAGCCAAAGGTACAGGGCAAGTTACTGTACAAAGCTTTATTCAATTGCGTGATCCAAACAAGTTAATTCCTTTTAATATCGTGAATGGTAACACGCCTGAGCGTTTATTAACGGGTGCTGATTTTGACCCAGAGTCAATGCAACGGACTAGCGATGGTACTTACTGGATTGGGGATGAGTTTGGCCCTTATTTACTTCATTTTTCAGCGGATGGTGTGTTATTAGATGCCCCAATTCCTTTACCAAATCCATTAAATCCGACTCAAGAATTACGTTCACCACAAAATCAGTTTAATAAAGCACAAATTAATTTTGTAGAGCCTTTGGTTCAGCAAAGTGGTGGTTTTGAAGGAATGGCAATTTCACCAGATGGACAGTATCTTTACCCGCTTATAGAAAAGCCAATTAAATCAATTCGGGAAACGGAAAGACAATTACTGATTTCTCAATTCGATATTAAGAAAAAAGCCTATACAGGAAAATATTATTGGTTCCAGCTAGATAGTAAGGCAACCAACATTGGAGATTTCCAACTCTTTAATGATAAAGAAGGCATTATTATTGAGCGTGATGCAACTCAGAATAATTTAGGCGGATATAAAAAATTAATTCGTATTAAATTGAATGAGTCAGGCCAGCTAGTAAGCCGTGAAGATTTAGTCGATTTAATTAAAATTGCTAACCCGAATATGTTGTATGGCACAGCAAGAGCAGGGGATATTGGTACGGGACAAGTTTTTGCTTTCCCGTTTGAAACCATTGAAGATGTGATTATTGAAAATGGCACAACGCTTACAGTACTAAATGACAATAACTTCCCAGGGTCGACTGGGCGTAACACAAAACTGGCTGATGATAATGAGATTATTCAAATTCGTTTGCCAAAAGCTTTGTTCTAATGCCTATAAATAAATTGTGTTAAGACTACGGCGGATTTTATTCCGCCGTATTTATTCCGAGAATAAAATATTGGATAAACTTTAATCAAATTAATTTCTATATTATTGTTTTCGTATGTTTTATAAACAAGGAAAATGAATGAAATTCATGTTAAAATGATCGGCTTTCATCTTTAGATGTCTCTCCTTCATCTGCTAGCCGAGATTCGCAAGCCATGTCTACCGCTTATACCATGCAAACTGCGCCAAAAGCGTTGTTTGATTACGACAAATATTGGGCGTCGTGTTTTGAACCAGCGCCATTTTTGCCGATGTCACGAGAAGAAATGGACCAACTCGGCTGGGATGCGTGTGACTTTATTTTAGTCTGTGGTGATGCTTATATTGACCACCCATCATTTGTATCGGGTGTGATTGGGCGTGTACTTGAAGCACAAGGTTTCCGTGTCGGAATTATTGCGCAGCCCGACTGGACCAACGTTGAAAGCTTCCGCGTTTTAGGTAAGCCAACGATTGCTTGGGGTGTAACCGCAGGTAATATGGATTCGATGATTAACCGTTATACGGCAGATCGTAAAATCCGTTCGGATGATGCTTATTCCCCAAATAATGAACCGAACAAACGTCCTGACCGTGCTGCAACAGTATATTGCCAACGTTGTCGTGAAGCTTTCCCAGATGTACCAGTATTATTAGGTGGGATTGAGGGCAGTTTACGTCGTATCGCGCACTATGATTATTGGTCAGACAAAGTCCGTCGTTCAATTTTGATGGATTCAAAAGCCGATATGCTTATGTATGGTAATGGTGAACGTGCCGTTATTGATGTGATGCACCGTTTGGCTAAAGGTGAAAAAATTCACGAGATTACAGATGTTCGTGGGACAGCATTTATTATTAATAAAAATAACAGAGCATCTAAAGCAAAATTTGTTGAAATTGCCAGTAATGATGTAGATACGATTGGGCGTGTTGATCCAATTATTAACCCTTATGTCATGACTGAAGATATTGATGGCTGTGAGGTTGAGAAAGAAAAAGGTAACTCTTTAGCTCAATATCAAAATTTCCAAAAAGAGATTGTTGCAAATCCGATTGTACGTGAAGGCGATAAACTAGATGACGACACTCAAATTGTTCAACTAAAGCCTGCGCAATCAAAAGCAATTAAACACAAATTACCACCACGAGAGTTGGCGGTCATTCGCTTACCTTCTTTTGAAGAAGTGGCAAATGATCAAGTGCTTTACGCGCATGCAAACCGTATTTTGCACCTTGAAACTAATCCCGGTAATGCTCGTGCATTGGTGCAACGCCATGGTGAACGTGATGTATGGATTAACCCACCTCCAATTCCTCTAACGACTGAGGAAATGGATTATGTGTTTGATTTACCTTATGCACGGTTGCCACATCCTACTTATGGTGATGCTCGTTTTCCTGCATTTGATATGATCAAATTCTCGGTCAACATTATGCGTGGCTGTTTTGGTGGTTGTACGTTCTGTTCAATTACAGAACATGAAGGTCGTATTATTCAAAACCGTTCGGAAGATTCAATCTTACGTGAGATTGAAAAAATCCGTGATACGGCACCAAATTTCACCGGCATTATTTCAGACTTAGGTGGCCCAACGGCAAATATGTACCGTTTGCACTGTAAAGACCCAGAAATTGAGAAGAACTGTCGTAAACCTTCTTGTGTTTATCCGGGCGTTTGTCAAAACTTGCATACCGATCATGCGCCATTAGTGCAGCTTTACCGTAAAGCGCGCGCAATTAAAGGTGTGAAGAAGATTCTGATTGGTTCAGGTTTACGTTATGACCTTGCAGTATTGAACCCTGAATATGTCAAAGAGTTGGTACAACATCACGTTGGTGGTTATTTAAAAATTGCTCCTGAACATACTGAGCAAGGCCCGTTATCTAAGATGATGAAACCGGGTATTGGTACGTATGATCGTTTTAAACAAATGTTTGATCGTTTCAGTAAAGAAGCAGGAAAAGAGCAATATCTAATTCCTTACTTTATTGCCGCGCATCCGGGTACTTCAGATTATGACATGATGCACCTTGCTATTTGGTTGAAAAAGAATGGTTTCCGTGCCGATCAAGTACAGACTTTCTATCCTTCACCAATGGCAACTGCAACAACGATGTATTATTCGGGTAAAAACCCGCTTGCTAAAGTCGCTCGCTATACTGAAAAAGTTGATATTGTAAAAGGTGAAAAACGCCGTCGTTTGCATAAAGCATTCTTACGTTACCATGACCCAAATAACTGGCCATTACTTCGTGAAGCCTTAAAAGAAATGGGCCGTGCCGATTTAATTGGTAATTCAAAGCAGCATTTAATTCCGACTTATCAGCCAAAAGGTACTGAAGGGGAATATAAATCTGCCCGTAAGAAAAATTCGTCTACAGCAGGTGACTCAGTTAAACGAAATAACCAGCAAACGAATAATCATTCAAATCACAAGCGTCCACAAAAAGGTCAGGTACTTACCCAACATACGGGTTTACCTCCTCGTGAAACAGGTGAGAAGAGACCATTTGGTGGCAAAAGTAAACCAAAATCCAAAGCTCGTGGATAATGATAAAAAAGGCTCTTAAACAGAGCCTTTTTTATTTTTGAAGAGGGGATTTAAATCGTATAGTGAGATTTTTGAGAATTTTTGACCTAAAAATTGTAATGAAAAATGATAAATTCTGAAAATCTGACGAACTGCACTTGATTGTTGCTGACTCTATGATTATAAATAATGTGAGGGTGGCTAAATTTAAGCCAAGCTTGATAACTACAAGTGAAATTACTAAGTGAACCTTTTAAAAAACGGCTATGTCGTTATCAATTAAAACAAAGCGTGATCTAGCAAAATCATTATAAAAAACTTAAAGGATTGGACCCATGTACTATTTAATTACGATCTTATTACTCTTTTTGACTGTCGTGATGGCAGTGAAAAGTCTCTCAAGAAAGCACCAACAAGACAGTGCTTTAAAGCGTCGCGCCGTGTTAAGTAGTCATGAACAAATGACACTAACCCGCTTACAAACAGTATTGCCTAAATTTACTGTATTAGCTCATGTTTCATTTGATGCCTTATTAACGACTAAATATGCTCATACTCGCCGCAAATATCAGAATATGACGGCTGACTTTGTTGTACTTGATCAAAATTATCAGGTTTTTGTGGTGGTTATGCTTGAGGAAAATGGGCTACGTCGAGCACATCAGCAATATGAGCGCCGTTTATTACAACTTGCAGGGTATCGTGTACTTCGTTATAGCAGTGTGCCTGATTATCATGACTTAAGAAGAGATTTATTAACTCCTGAATCTGAGATGGCAACTTTACCTGCCACACCTCAGTTAGAGAGAATTTCAAATGCTTTCGTGAAGTCTTAAAAGTTATAACTAGATGTTATAGCAATTTAATTTTAGGGCTCATTAAAGAAGATTTGAATAAAATGCTGAAATTAAAATTTCTAAAAACATAAAAAACTGAGCACTATCTTAATCAATATTGCTCAGTTTTTTTATTAATTAAAATCAAAGAGAATTAAGGAAGTACTGCAACGACAGTCATTTCTACCAGTACATCAGGTGCATAAAGTTTAGACTCCACACAAGTACGAGCAGGCGGATGCTCTTTGCTAATCCATGTATCCCATACAGCATTCATAGCCGCATAATCCGTTTCAATATCTTTTAGAAAAATCATGACAGAAAGAATATGACTCTTGTCCGTACCAGCTTCAGCAAGTAAGCGATCAATATTGTCTAAAGTTTGTTGGGTCTGCGCTGTAATGTCCACGCTGGTATCATCAGCGAGCTGTCCTGCTAAATGAACCAAATTACCCGAAATCGCCACTTCACAATATCTTGAAGTCACGTGTAAGCGTTTTACCGTCATAAAAATGCTCTAAAGTTTCTTTATGGAATAGTTCGATTTTATGAAGAGTTAGTAGGCAGGTGCAAGCAAGTGCAAAAGAATTTGGGTAGATTATTGTTGTGATTTATAAGGATGGGCAAGCTCCATGTACTTTAAGTGCCCTGTAATATTCGGATTTGGTCGTCGCGCCAATCACAGGACGATATGCCAAAAATAAAGGTTGTTTTTGACATGTTGCAAATACATGGGTAATGAATATGCGCTGATTAGATTACTTCAAACTTTGAGCAAAAGGGAATAGATTTTGTTTAAAAGTTGTTCTTTTGTATAAAAAAACAACACTTACCATAATGACAACTGAAAGTCGTCAGCTTTGGTCTGTAATTGATAAACTCCAATACCAATCAGCCGAAATTGGAAGTTTTCGGGAATATGCATCTCATTTAAAAGTAAGAATAAAACTTGAATGAGGTCTTGTTGAGAATGAATTGGGTTCTTAAAACTTTTACTGTGTTGGAGTGTCTGGAAATTTTTGAGTTTGAGCTTAATATTTACACCACGAGCATTAAGTTGCTTTTTCTCTAAGCTTTGCCAGACTTTTTCGGCTAGGCCATGCCAGTAGGGTTGGCACTGGGCTAAAGTAAAGTCACTATCAAATGTGGTTTCTTTTGAAATTTGCTGACGAGCACGTTCAGCTTGAACGGGCCGGTTATCGATGCCTTGAGCGTATAAATAAAGCTGTTGCCCATATTTACCAAAGTGGTGAACTAAAACAGCTTCTTCAATTTTTTGTAAGTCACCCAGCGTATGTAACTCAAGCTGTTGGAGTTTTTCTTGGGTAACTTTACCGACCCCCGGAATTTTTTTTAAGGGCAAGTCTTGAATGAAATTGGCCACCTGAGAGGGCTTTATCACAAACAGGCCATTCGGTTTATTCCAGTCGGACGCAACTTTTGCCAAGAATTTATTGGGTGCTACACCAGCCGAAGCTGTTAGTCCTGTTAGCCTGAAAATATCTTCCCGAATATGCATGGCCACTTCGGTCGCACTCGCGATTTGTTTTAAATTTTCAGTGACATCAAGGTATGCTTCATCTAAAGATAAAGGTTCAATAAGAGTAGTGTATTGTTGAAAAATGCTATGAATTTGAGCCGAGATAGCACGATATTTTTCAAAATTAGGTTCAATAATAACAACTTGAGGACATAGTTTTCTGGCTTGGCTCATAGACATAGCAGAGCGTAAGCCAAACTCACGGGCAGGGTAAGAAGCTGCCGCAATAACAGCGCGTGGATGATGTGAAGATATAACGACGGGCAGATGCTTTAGATCAGGACGTTCTCGCAATTCGACTGATGCATAAAAGGCATCCATATCGATATGAATGATTTTGCGCATATTATTGTGCTTTCACGATGCCTTGCTGCTGTAAAAATTGGTGCCATTCTTTGACTGAACCCTCATAAACATTTAAGTCTACTGGCTTGGTCATACCTTCAATTTTACCTTGATTACTATGTTGCCAAAAGAGCCATTTTCTTTTGTCTTTAAGCTCAGGTTTTCCTTCGTAATCTCTGACCCACAGAGGTGTATTAGGGAAACTACCTATTAATACAATGTGGTAAAAAGTTTTGGAAATATAAAAGATAGGCTGTTTACCATAATGCTGTTTTAAGCGGTCATGCATGATGCCTATTTCTTTAAGTAGTTGTTCTTTGGTGTGCGCATTAATACAGTTGCCGTCATATTCCAAATCAATAACAGGGGGAAGGGCATCGGTCTTGTTGGGCACAGTGGCAATAAAATTTTCAGCTTGTGTTTTACCATCACGGCATAAACGATAAAAATGATAAGCCCCGACATGAAATCCATGTTCGCGTGCTTTTAGCCAGTTTTCTTGAAATTTTGGGTCTTTATAATCACCGCCTTCAGTTGCTTTTAAATAAACAAATTGGAATTTTTTTGGGGATATTTTTTTCCAGTTGATATCTTCTTGATGATGAGAAATATCAAAGCCTTGAACAGTGTAATCTTGAGCGATTGCTTTTTGTTGGTAGAACAGACCGAAGTAAGTCAGAACCCCCATAACACAAGCTAAAACAATCCCAATTAGGGTATTGTAGCGTGGTGCAGAAAAGGTTTTTGCCAGCTTGGTCATGCAAAACTCAGTATTGATATGAAGCCCACATCATAGCGTGATTTAAGAAATATAAACCATGCTAAAAATGCAACTGCTTACACAGGTGTATTTTTTGGAATTTGCCAAAAGATAATCGCAGTAATGACATTAATACACCCTAAACAAATAAGGGTGACATGGAACGCTGTTGTTACATGGGCTGTACCATAGTAATTGGTAAATACATTGATGAGTGTACCTGCTAGCGCAACACCAATACTCATTGAAAGCATCATAATCATTGATAAGAAACTATTCCCACTACTCGCATCTTGCTGAGGCAAATCTTTTAAGGTGAGTGTATTCATTCCTACAAATTGTAATGAGTTTAATGTACCAAATAAGAAGAAGTGTAAAGCTCTAAACCAAGTTGGGGTGTCGACAGTCATAATTGCAAAAGACCCAATACATAGTCCCACTAAAGTTGTGTTAATTAACAGAAAACGACGATAACCCAGTTTCTGAATGATCGGTCTAACAATCGGCTTGGAGAAAAGCGAGCCTAACACTAGCGGAATCATCATTAATCCCGCAATGAATGGCTCAAAACCAAAAGCGACCTGTAGCATGAGTGGTAAAACAAAAGGTAGGGCATTACCACCAAAGCGGGCGAAGAAATTGCCTAAAATACCAATCGCATAAATTTTATTTCTAAAGAGACGGCTACGGAATAATGCATTTTGATGTGTATGTGAATGATAGGCATACCAAAGCGTTGCGATTACTCCCACCACTAACAGTGAAATACTGAACCATTTGGAGTATTCAGGCGAGGCAATATGTTCAATACCTAAAGACCAGCCAATCATTGCAACGACTAAGAGCACAAAACCAATAAGATCAAAGGATTTTACTGTAGGTTCTTTTACATTTGGCATGACTTTTAATGTCATTAATATACCGAGTATACCCATTGGAATATTAATAAGAAAAATCCAGTGCCATGTTGCAACTTCAACGAGCCAGCCTCCGAGTGTGGGACCTGCCAAAGGACCAAGTAAACCTGCCAGACTCATAAGACTCATGGCAGCTAGGAACTGAGTTCGGGGAATAATTTTTAAAAGTGATAAACGACCAACGGGGAGTAATAATGCCCCCCCAACACCCTGAATGACACGGAAAAATAAAAGTTCATTAAGGCTTTGAGAAAGACCACAACCTAAAGATGCAAGCGTAAAAATAACAATTGCTGATAAAAACGTATTTCTAACACCAAAGCGGTCTGCCAACCATCCACTTAAAGGAATACAGGCCGCCACAGATAAAACATAAGCTACCACCACGCTATGCATACGTAATGGATCTTCATTTAAATGATGTGCCATTGCAGGAATAGCTGTATTTACAATTGTTGTATCTAATGCCTGCATAAAAAAGCCAATGGAAACCAAAAGAACCAATAGGCGATATTCAGGTTGCAAAGCTTGATGAGTCGGCGTGGCATTCATAACATTTGAAAATTAACGTTTTCGCTTAGTGTAAAACAAATTGAAAGTAAAAAGAGTAAGGCAATGTTGAGTACCCCTTTACTAAATCTAATTGCTTTTGAAGGCAATCGTGAAAATAGTTAAAACAAAAAAAGCGGAAGAACCGCTTTTTTATTGAGATAGGAGAGTTTACACAACAAATCTTTTTGGCATTTTTAAATTTTTAATGACGTTATAAATTTGATCGATTTCTTCACATACAATTAATTTAGCTCGATGCTGAAGAGGGAGGAAGCCTTCTTGTACAGCATGGTCTAACTGAGCAATTAATGCATTATAAAAACCATTTACGTTATATAAAATCATAGGTTTTTGATGCTGATTGAGTTGACCCCACGTCGCAATTTCCAAAATTTCTTCGAATGTTCCCAAACCACCAGGTAGTGCGATAAAAGCACTCGCACGCTCTGCCATCATGGCTTTACGTTCATGCATGGTTGCGACTACATGCAGTTCGGTCAATCCTGCATGAGCCACTTCATAATCAAGCATAAATTCAGGAATGACACCTACAGCTTCTCCACCATGCGCAAGTACGCTTTCTGCAACTTGTCCCATTAGACCAATGCTGGCACCGCCGTAGACCAAACCAAAACCTTGTTCAGCAATTCCGCTGGCTAACTCAATTGCCTTTTCGCGATAAATCGGGTTATTTCCTGCTCGTGAGCCACAATATAATGCAATAAGAGGTTGTGTTGTTTTTACAGATGTTATTGGTGAATCATTTACTGCCATTGTTAATACGCTATTCATTGCTTTATTTTCACCTTATCACGTTCATATTTCTTGTCTACACTAAGCAAAAAATATGACAACTTTATAAGCAGTTTTATAGGAAAGATTCATGTTTTGTATGGGTTTGGTGAATACATATAATGATCAAATAAAAATGATGAATTTATGTTAAATCTTGCCTATACTGAAAATTCGTTTAACAACATATGAACAAATATGGGTAGTGGTTGTAGTCGCTCCGTTTTAATTTCTTGTCCTAAAAAAACATTATTCCCCTTTTGTCTAGGCACGCCTATTGTGTTGCCCAATAAAGATAAAATCCACCCAGCACAGGAGCAGGATCAATGATCTTTGAATGGATGTCTGATCCGTCTGCTTGGGTAGGCTTAGCTACATTAATTGTTCTTGAAATCGTACTAGGGATCGATAACCTCGTCTTTATTGCTATTTTGGCTGAAAAGTTACCGCCAGAACAACGTACTAAGGCACGTATAGTGGGTTTAATACTCGCTTTGGGAATGCGTCTTATTCTGTTAGCTTCAATTGCTTGGGTTGTGACACTCACCCAACCACTTTTCCATATTTTTGACCATCCATTCTCTGGCCGTGATTTGATCTTGTTATTCGGTGGTGTGTTCTTGTTATTTAAAGGCACCATGGAATTGCATGAGCGCATGGAAGGTAAACAGCTTCATAAAGAAGATAATCCAGTTCATGCTGCGTTCTGGATGGTGATTGTCCAGATTGTAGTGCTTGATGCCGTATTCTCACTAGACAGCGTAATTACTGCTGTAGGTATGGTCAAAGAGCTTTCAATCATGATGGTTGCTGTTGTGATTGCTGTAGGTATTATGCTGTGGGCTTCAAGACCACTCATGGACTTTGTAAATAAGCACCCAACAGTCGTTATTCTGTGTCTTGGCTTCTTAATGATGATTGGTTTCTCGTTGGTGGTGGAAGGTTTTGGTTTCCATATTCCGAAGGGTTACTTATATGCTGCGATTGGTTTCTCGATTTTAGTCGAAATGATCAACCAAACCATGCGTCGCAATCAAGAAAAGCTAGTGACGACTACAGATTTACGTTATCGCACAGCTTCTGCGGTTTTACGTATGTTAGGCAGTAAAAATAGCGGTTCTACTTCAGATGCCCAAACGGCTGATAAAGAAGATGTATTGGCTACTCAAGCTTTTGCCGATGAAGTCTTTGATGAAGAAAATGGTGCTTACCATAGTGTGCTTGTACAAGGCGTACTTGGGTTATCTGAACGCCCAGTAAAGTCGGTGATGACTCCACGACCTGAGCTTGAATGGATTGACTTAGACGATGAACCAGAAGTTTTAAAAGAACGTTTAATGTCGATGACACATTCACGTTTAATTGTTGCTCGTGGTGAACTTGATAATATTGAAGGTATCGCGCTTACGCATAAAGTTCTAAATGGCTTTATTGAAACAGGTGTTGTTGATTTTCAAAAGTACTTACGTGAGCCAGTCATTGTGCATGAAAATGCTCAAGTGCTTATGGTGATGGAACAATTGCGTCAGGCTCCTTTGCAAATGGCGATTGTTCTAAATGAATATGGTTCAATTGAAGGTATTGCGACACCAATTGATATTTTAGAAGCAATTGCGGGTGAGTTCCCTGATGAAGACGAACTAGATGCAGCAGCAGAAAGTTTAGAAGACGGTTCGTTAATACTTGAAGGTTCAACCGATATTCGTCATGTATCGCTTTTACTTGGTCGTGACTTAGTTGATGAAAGTGAACAATATTCTACTTTATCGGGTTATTTATTATTCCATTTAGGCCGTTTACCTGAAAATGGTGAAACTGTTGAAGCGGATGGTTATCGCTTTGAAGTTGTAACCATGGAAGGCCATAAAATCGAGAAAGTTCATATTGTTTCTATCGAACAAGATGAATCGAAAGATTAAATTGCGTGTCAGATTTAGAAACATCATAAAATAGCTCAACTTTGAGCTATTTTTTATTTGAGAAGTACCAAATGACCCAACAAACTTGTCCATGCGGAAAAGGCAGCTATGCAGAATGTTGTGAACCTTTACATTTAGGCACAACAAAAGCACTCACCGCAGAGCAGCTTATGCGTTCACGTTATAGTGCATTTGCATTGCAGCAAATTGATTATATTGTGCAAACGACGGCTTTAGGTCAGCAAACTGCTCTTGATAAAGAGGCTATTGCGGAATGGAGCAAACAAAATCAATGGTTGGGTTTAGAGGTGGTTAACGCCAACGAAAAATTAGATAAAACCCATGCACAGGTAGAGTTCAAGGCCCATTATCATGATGGTAAAAGCGCTCAAATTCATCATGAAGTTTCACATTTTGTATTTCATCAGCAACAATGGTTTTTCCTTGATCCGACGGTCGATATGCAGGTCACCATGAAACAACCTTGTATATGTGGTTCAGGAAAAAAATTTAAGCAATGCTGTGCACAATTCCTATAACTTTATCTTAAAATACGCCCACCGTTTGGCCTGAGGGAAAGGGCAATGTTACTCACCGTTATTTATATTATTGCGATTACTGCCGAAGCCATGACTGGTGCATTATCTGCTGGGCGACGGAGTATGGACTGGTTCGGTGTTGTACTGATTGCCTGTGTGACGGCCTTGGGTGGTGGTTCTGTACGTGATGTACTACTTGGACATTATCCCTTAACGTGGGTAAAGCATCCTGAATATTTAGTTTTAACGTGTTGTGCTGCTTTTGTTACCATCATTATTGCCAAGTGGATGCGCCATTTACATAACATTTTCTTGGTGCTTGATGCTTTAGGTTTGATTGGATTTACCATTATTGGTTGCCAGATTGCCTTACAAATGGGACATGGCTTTGTCGTGTCGGCTGTAGCAGGCGTTTTAACGGGAGTATCTGGCGGTATTTTACGTGACATCTTATGTAACGATGTCCCGTTTGTTTTCCGCCGTGAGCTCTATGCAAGTATTTCTTTTGTTGCCGTTATTTGCTATTGGGTCTGTCTAGACTTAGGTTTAAGTCTAGAACTTACTGTTATTTCAACCTTGGTATTTGGTTTTACGCTTCGTTTAATTGCCATTTATTTTGGTTTGGAAATGCCTAAATTTATTTATAAAGATGATGATGCAGAGTCTGCTTCTTCAACCGACGAACATTAATCATGCAGAACTTCATGTGGGCATGATATAACAATTCTATATATGGTCTTGTCCACTTATTCTTTCCAGTAGAGTTGTTCCTATGGATCTGGTTTCACGTATACAAAATCTTCCAATTGGCAAATTTCACTACACGCTTTTATGGGTAGTGGGCTTAGGTTGGATGTTTGATGCGATGGATACCGGTATTATCGCTTTTATTATGACGACCCTTGTTAAAGACTGGTCATTAACGCCAGTTGAAAGTGGCTGGATTGTCAGTATTGGCTTTGTGGGAATGGCCATAGGTGCAGTTTGTTCTGGTGCCTTGGCAGATCGTTTTGGCCGAAAAACTGTATTTGCGATGACTATGGCCATCTATAGTATTGCGACTGCCTTATGTGCTTTTGCTCCAGATCTGAAGTGGCTATTAATTTTTCGTTTTATTGTGGGACTAGGGCTAGGTGGACAGTTACCTGTAGCAGTTACATTGGTCAGTGAATATGTTCCTGCTCATGTTCGTGGACGGTTTATTGTTCTGCTTGAAAGCTTTTGGGGATTAGGCTGGCTAGTCGCAGCACTTATTTCTTATTTTATTATTCCTAAATTTGGCTGGCATATTGCCTTTCTTGTGGGCGGTCTTCCACTTATTTATATTTTAGTGATTTGGAAAAAAGTCCCTGAATCGATACCGTATCTAATTAACCGTGGTCGTATTGAAGAAGCGCATGTACTTGTACAAAAACTAGAAGCCAAAGCAGGTGTGCAAATTGTTCACCATATTGAAGTCGTGCCTGTGGCGATGCGACAAAAAGTTTCATTTAAACAGCTTTGGAGTGGTCAATTTGCTCGAAGAAGTTTAATGCTCTGGCTGATCTGGTTTGGTATTGTTTATTCCTATTACGGCATCTTTACTTGGTTGCCGAGTTTATTGGTGAAACAAGGCTACGACGTTGTCAAATCATTTGAATATGTATTGCTTATGATTTTGGCGCAGTTACCGGGCTACTTGGCGGCCGCGTGGTTTGTTGAACGATTAGGCCGAAAAATCACACTTGCGGCATTTATCGGTTTTTGTGCTTTGTCGGCATATTTCTTTGGACAAGCCGACAGTGTAAATAGCATTATGTTTTGGGGCTGTCTCATGTCATTCTTTAATTTGGGTGCATGGGGAGTGTTATATACCTACACACCAGAACAATATCCAGCCAACATTCGGGCCTTTGGTTCGGGGTGGGCATCGGCAATGGGGCGTATCGGTGGAATTGTTGCGCCAATGGTCGTGACACATATGATGGTCGCCAAAAACGGGTTTAATCACGTTTTTATGATGTTTACTATTGTTTTACTTGCTGTGGCCTTAGTTATTTTGGTATTAGGTGAAGAGACTCAAGGTAAAAGGTTAGAGTCGATCGGGCTATAGTTTTTGCCTAACTTTATAGCAAGTAACTAAAAATATAGAGAGATAAGACACAATTTGACGCTCAGGTGACAGAGTCCCTCTTGTGTCTGTAACATAGCCCACTTAGCATAATACACACTTAAAATAACGACTGATTTGGAAGATAAGCTGACTATGACCAGCCTTGCGCATCATGCGACAGAAAACCGCTCTGTAGCCGAATTTACTGAACAGGCTTACTTGAATTATGCCATGTACGTCATTATGGACCGTGCATTGCCGCATATCAGTGATGGCTTAAAACCCGTACAGCGCCGTATTGTCTATGCTATGAGCGAGCTAGGCTTAAAAAGCAGTGGCAAGCCAAAAAAATCAGCGCGTACAGTGGGTGATGTACTTGGTAAATACCACCCACATGGTGACTCGGCTTGTTATGAAGCCATGGTCTTAATGGCTCAGCCATTTAGCTATCGCTATCCTTTAATTGAAGGTCAGGGGAACTGGGGTTCACCAGATGACCCTAAGTCTTTTGCTGCGATGCGTTATACAGAAGCCAAACTCTCGGCTTATAGTGAATTATTGCTGAGCGAATTAGGCCAAGGCACCAGCGAATGGCAAGATAACTTTGATGGTTCTTTAAAAGAACCGATCACTTTACCTGCACGTGTACCTAATATTCTTCTTAATGGTACGACAGGTATTGCTGTAGGTATGGCCACCGATATTCCACCGCATAATTTGCGTGAAGTGGTAAAAGGAACAATTGCCTTAATCCGTAATCCGCAAACCTCGGACGAAAAATTAGCTGAATATATTCCGGCTCCAGACTTACCAACCAAAGCTGAAATTATTACTCCGCCAGAAGAGTTACTTAAAATCCAGATGACTGGTCGTGGTAGCTACCGCATGAGAGCGGTTTATTCTGTTGAAAAGCATGAAATTGTGATTACTGAGTTGCCATATCAAGTATCTGGTTCTAAGGTGATTACTCAAATTGCTGACCAGATGCAGGCTAAAAAGCTGCCATTGGTCGTTGATGTGCGTGATGAGTCGGATCATGAAAACCCGACACGACTCGTGATTGTGCTGCGTTCTAACCGTATTGATGCGGAAGCAGTGATGAGTCACTTATTTGCGACCACCGATTTAGAGTCGAGTTATCGTGTCAACTTGAACATGATTGGTGAAGATGGCCGCCCTCAAGTTAAATCGATTCGCCGTATTTTACTGGAATGGATTGAAATCCGTAAAAAAACGGTAACTCGCCGTTTGCAGTATCATTTAAACCGTATTGAAAAGCGTCTACATATTTTGGCAGGTCTTTTAATTGCTTATCTCGATATTGATACTGTTATTCGTATTATTCGTGAAGAAGATCAGCCTAAACCAGTGTTGATGGAACACTTCAATATTGATGAGATACAGGCTGAAGCAATTTTAGAGCTTAAATTACGTCATTTGGCAAAACTTGAAGAGATGGAAATCCGTCATGAACAAGATGAGCTTTCGGCGAAAGCTGCCATTATTCGTGAACAACTCGAAAATCCTGAATCTCTAAAAAATCTGATTATTGGTGAACTAAAAGAAGATGCGAAAAAGTTCGGTGATGAGCGCCGTTCTCCAATTGTCGCACGTGCTGAAGCGGTTCAAATTAAAGAACAGGATTTAATGCCAGCCGAAACGGTAACAGTTGTGTTGTCTGAAGCTGGCTGGGTCCGTGCGGCAAAAGGTGCAGATGTTGATGCTGAAAATCTGAACTACCGCGCAGGGGACCAATATTTAAGTCATGCTGTCGGTAAAACCAATCAGCGAGTTTATTTCCTTGATGAAACAGGGCGTAGTTATGCCTTACCGATTAGTAATTTACCTTCAGCCAGAGGCTTGGGGGATCCATTAAGTTCTAAGCTTTCTCCAGCAAGTGGTGTATCGTTTATTCAGGTTTATTTAGATGATGATGAGTCTGAATTGATTGCTGCAAGTTCCGCAGGTTACGGTTTTAAAACTCAAACTAAGCAATTAGATACCACTGCGAAAGCCGGTAAGACATTTTTAACGGTACCAGAGAAGTCAAAAGCTCTACCACTCATTTCTGCCCAAAATATGACGCATTTGGCTGTACTGAGCTCAGCAGGGCGTTTGTTAATTTTAGATTTGGCCGAGCTGCCAAATTTAAATAAAGGTAAAGGTAATAAGTTGATACAACTTGAAGCCAAAGAGCAAATTTTATCCATGACAACCCTGAACTTAGATGAAATAATTCAGGTGGTTGCAGGTCAACAACATCTCAAATTAAAAGGTGATGATCTACAAAAATACATGGGTAAACGTGCTTCGAAAGGTCAGCTCTTACCACGTGGATATCAAAAAGCAAATAAACTGTTGATTCAGAGATAAAGCTAGCGTCTGGCAACATAAATACGCTATATATGGCAACAAGTTCAAGCAGTGAACTGAACTTGTTGGTATGGAATAATGATTAAAAGGGCAGCAATTTGGAGTACATAATTTGTACTCCATGCAAAAAATTTGGCAGGGTCAAATTTTCAAAACTTCTGTCTCATAATCTTGTTCGAAAGTGTCATGAATGTGCCAATAAGTTTTAAATATGTTCTGGCACCAAGAAGCTAAAGAATAGCTGGGGCATTGAATAACAGTTATTACTAAGGATTACGAATCGGAGATAATGGCATTATGGAAAAGATTTGGTTTGCAGAATACCAAAAGACAGGGATTCCAGAAACAGTAGCATTGCCTGCAGAAAATACCTCACTTGTTGATATTTTTGAGCGTAATTTCCAAAAATTTGGTTCTCGTGATGCCTTTATCTTTATGGATAAAGCCATGTCATTTAACGAGTTGGAACTTGCAAGCCGTAAGTTCGCGACCTATTTGCAAAATTTGGGGTTAGCAAAAGGTACGCGTGTTGCAGTAATGATGCCAAACGTATTGCAGTACCCTGTAGTGGCATTGGCAGTCTTCCGTGCTGGCTTGATTTTAGTGAATGTTAACCCGCTATACACAGCACGTGAGCTTGAACATCAGTTAAATGACTCAGGTGCTGAAGTTCTCGTCATTATTGAAAACTTTGCGAGTGTTTATCAAAGTATTTTAGGTAAAACTCCAGTCAAGCATGTTGTAGTTGCTTCTGTTGGAGACATGTTAGGTACACTAAAAGGTACTTTAGTGAACTTTGTTTTACGTAAAGTGCGTAAACAAATTCCAGCTTGGAATATTCCTGGCCATGTTAAATTTAATAGCGCATTAAATAAAGAAAACCCAAGCAATTATAAACGCCCGACTTTAACTTTAAGTGATACTGCTGTGCTTCAATATACGGGTGGTACAACAGGCGTTTCAAAAGGTGCTGAGCTGACGCATCGTAATTTGGTTGCTAACCTTTTACAGTGTGACGGTATTTTCCAAAGTAAATTTGGTGCAAATGATGGTGCTAAAGGCGATCGTATCGTTTGTGCATTACCGCTTTACCATATTTTTGCATTCATGGTTTGTGCGATGTACGGCATGTACAAAGGACAGGCAAATATCCTGATTCCGAACCCGCGTGATTTACCAGCCGTGATTAAGGAATTACGTAAATACCAACCTTCTTTCTTCCCAGCAGTAAATACATTGTTTAATGCCTTGGTAAATAATGAAGAGTTCAAACAACTTGACCATAGCAATTTAAAAATGGCAATGGGCGGTGGTATGGCAGTTTTACCTTCTACAGCAGAAGCTTGGAAGAAAATTACTGGCACTACCATTATTGAAGGCTACGGTTTATCAGAAACTTCTCCGGTAGCGACTGCAAACCCTCCAGCTTCTACTGAATTTAGCGGCACCATTGGTATTCCATTACCTTTAACAGAAGTTGCTATTTTAGATGATGACGGTAAAGAATTACCTTTAGGTGAACAAGGTGAAATCTCAATCCGTGGTCCTCAAGTGATGAAAGGCTATTGGAACCGTCCAGATGAGACAGCTAAAGTGATGACAGCTGACGGCTTCTTCCGTACAGGTGACATTGGTGTAATGGACAGCCGTGGATATACAAAAATTGTAGACCGTAAAAAAGATATGATTTTGGTTTCAGGCTTTAACGTTTACCCAAGTGAAATTGAAGAAGTTATTGCTAAACATCCAAAAGTGTTGGAAGTTGCTGCAATTGGTGTTCCAGATGAAAAATCAGGTGAAGTACCAAAACTCTTTATTGTGAAAAAAGATCCAAGCTTGACCACAGAAGAAATTTTGAACTTTGCTAAAGAAAACTTAACAGGTTATAAACGTCCTCGTTATGTTGAGTTTATGGATGAATTACCAAAATCAAATGTAGGTAAAATTTTACGTAAAGATCTACGTAAACCTGCTTAATCGTTAGTGATTAAAAAAAGCGCCGTAGGGCGCTTTTTTATTTAGTGGCTTTTCATAAACCAGCGATCTACATAAGGACGGCCGATTCCAACCATACCAACGAAAATAATCATTGTGCCGAGTTGTAGGCGTAAGTGAGACAAGTCAAGTTGGCCATAACTAAGGTAATTATCTATCAGACAATACACGGTAATTACAATGAGCCAATGCCATAAAGGAAGTCTTTTGACACCCACTGCAATAAAAGTGATTGTCAAAATGACAAAGGTACCCAGTGTCGATTGCCAATTGAAATTCGCGCAAATCACACTCAGTAAAAAAGCGACAATGGGTAATACAATTTTGAAGATAAGATCTACCTGAAGCTGGTTCTTCTTTTGCTTTTCTAAGACCTCGAGCAATTCTTTTTGATCAGGTTGTTGCATACATAGCCCTATAAATCAGTGATGACATGCGATTGCATAAAATTTCACGTAAAAACGATGAGTTATGATAGCATGATCAACAGTATTTTCAGTGATGGATGGCACTATGCACGGCATCAGCAGCATTATCTATATTATTTTAGTGGCATGTTTGCTGCCATACGCATTTACCGTAATTGCAAAATTTAAGGGTGGTTTTCAGCCCTCTGATAATCAGAACCCAAGAGATTTTCTTGCTAATACAAAGGGGATCGCTGCTCGGGCAAATGCAGTACAACAAAACAGTTTTGAAAGTTTACCTTTATTTTTAACAGCTATTCTGATGGCTGAATATATGGTGGTGCCTGAGTACTTTATTTTGAGACTGGGCTGGGCATATATTATTTTGCGCGTGATTTATGGCATTTGTTACTTGAGTAATTGGGCAACTTTACGCTCGATTGTCTGGTTTTTATCATTGTTATGCCCAATATTCTTGTTGATCGTGACAATTAAGTTGACTTGAGTGTCATTCTGTCACCATTCATATCAACTTTCGCGTGTGCGCATTGTATAATCGGCATCATTTTGATGATATCCACGTTATAATCGAGTGGATTTTACATCTGACTTCATAACGAAAGAGTATTGATATGAGTTACAGCAATATCCCAGCAGGTAAAGATGCACCAAATGACATCTATGTCATCATTGAAATTCCTGCAAATGCAGCGCCAATTAAATATGAAATTGACAAAGATTCTGATGCATTGTTTGTAGACCGTTTCATGGGCACAGCAATGTTCTATCCAGCAAACTATGGTTATGTACCAAATACTTTGTCTGAAGATGGCGACCCATTAGACGTACTTGTTGTAACTCCGCATCCTGTTGCTGCTGGCTCTGTAATTCGTTGCCGTCCAGTGGGTAAATTAAACATGGAAGATGACGGTGGTATCGACGCGAAATTAATCGCGGTTCCACATGAGAAATTATCTCCACTTTACAAAGATGTGAAGGAATATACAGATCTTCCTCCATTGTTGATTAGCCAAGTTGAGCATTTCTTCAGCCACTATAAAGATTTAGAACCAGGCAAATGGGTAAAAATCAGCGGTTGGGAAGGTGCGGACGTTGCTAAAGCTGAAGTATTGAAAGCAATCGAAGCTGCTAAAAAATAAGTTCTGATTTTATGAGTCTAGTGTGTCTCAATTGATATTCTAGGCTCAATAAAAAACCTACCTGTGTTACCAGAGGTAGGTTTTTTTATGCTTGATAGATCTATGAATTAGAATAATTTCACAGGGATATCAAGGAAGATACGCCATTCGTTTGTATCACCGATGTACGCACCTTGGTAAGAATCACTTGCACGGTAATAAGAGTTACGGACACGAAGACTTGCATCTTTAGCAAAACCACTTTGAACTGTGTATTTTACTTGGTTGAAGAATTCGCGCTCTTGAGCATTGTCAGTTACATCACGAACTTTGATGTCCCAACCGTATACAAATGCAGTTGTCCAGTTCAAACCAGGTAATACGCCTAATTTACCGAAATCAACGTTGTATTGAATTTGTGCAGATTTCTCGTGGTTACCAATGAAATCAGACATATAAGAGTTTGGTAAATAAATACTTTGGAAACCGTCAGCGTTTTGACCATAGTCATAACCAACATTACCAGTGTTTTGTTGGTAAGCAAGCATCACACTGTGTGGACCAGTAGCATAAGTTCCTGAAATTGCCCAAATGTTGTTGGTCTTTTCTTCGCCTGCTTTACCATTATCAGCATAATCTGGTGCTACAAAGCCAGTTGCTGAATAAGTGCGTGCATTTGCATCAAACTTAGTATGGTATCCACTGAAATCATAAGTTAATGAACTGTCATTAGCCAAAGGCTGTTTATAGTTCACATTAGCATAATGACGTTCAAGTTTATTTTTGCTATCTAAACCATAGTAAGAGGCATTTAAGTTATCATCAAACTTGTATTTACCGCCCCAAACGATTGCACGATCAAGACCTTTACCAAATACATCAGCATCGGTATTAATTTGATCAGACATTTGGTCTTTAGTGAATTTACCAGCTACTAATTCAAGGTTCTTGATTTCATGGCTTGTTAATAAAGTACCTGTAAAGTATTCAGGAACCATACGGCCAGTGTTACTTGCTAAAACTGGTAAATCGAGTACTTGAGTACCATAACGTACAGTCGTATTTGAGAAACGAGCTTTAACGCTACCGCCACCACGGCCCCAATGATCGTAAGCTGAACCATCATTGTGCTTAGGAATCATTTGGTTACCGGCATTATTATTTTCACCGATTTTAAATGAACCGTCACCAACAACGCCTACACCGAAACCAACAATACCAGGGGTAAAGCCAGATTCAAGATTTACAATTGCCGATTGAGCAAATGAACTAGTATCTTTCGCGCCTTGTTTTTTGTCGCGAGTTAGATAACCTGTACGGAAGAGAATAGAACCGTTCGCATCTTCAACAAATCCTTTTGCCTCACTTTGCTCGCTTGCCTGAGCTGAGGAAATTATTGCCGCAGAAATGAGAACTGCTAATGTAAGTTTTTGTGCATTTAGCATATTTAAAGAACCTCATAAAAACGATAAATCCTGTGCCTTGTTATAGTTCAGGGCCTAGGATTTCCATCAATTGTATAAGTAATCTATAAAAAAGATATATTTTTGTTGATTTTATTTTATATATGCTATGCAGAAATTGATTAATGTGCTACCGGTTATTTAGTAAATTTACTCATAGCCTTTTGTACTTAATGTATTGTTTAAAATAAAAAAAGTAATTTATTTTTTAGTTGATTTTTACCATTTATTTTATAGTCAAACTTCAAAAAATACGTGATTCTTGTGTTCATTTTTTATCCTTTTTTGCTGGATATGTTTACTTTTTAACCTTGCTTTGAGTTGATTTTTTCAACGATTTATTTTAAGCCTACTTATAAATTGTTACTGTATAACATTATTTTTAGAAGTACTGTATATATGAACCGATTGTTATAATAAGCCAATAGAATTTAATTGAACTGATCAAATCTAGTGCGATATTTTGCATAAATTCTGTGCAGTACTTTTTTTATTTATATTGGTGCCTAAAAAAGACCCAAAATAGTTCATCGACTTTAACTCAGAAATAAATACAGAAATGAAGTAAGCAAAAATGCTCAATCACAGATCATTTCATCTACCGCCTTCAATAATTTACATACTTTTTATATCTCAACTTTAGATCTAAATAGAAAATTTACGCGTATCAAAGGAATACTTCTTACCTCGGTTACTAATTTCCGATAAGGGGTTTTTCTATGTTGAGTATTTTTAGATTTGTAATAAATCTATTCTATATATTTGTTTTTTATAAATATATTTCTATGAGCGTTAGGCAATATTTTCATTTTAAAAAGAATTTGATTTCAAAACTTATGCAGCCCAGCGATACGAAATATGGACTTGGCACAGCAATTGCTAAAGCTTAAGTAACAAAATTTGTTTAATTCAATTAAATCGTGCGTTCATTGTGGGGGAGATCAAAATGATGAAATTTGCACTTAAAGCAGTAGCAGTCGGCGTACTCACAGCAGGTTCAACCATGGTTATGGCTGAAAGTGCTCCATCTTTCTATGGAATCACGACAACAGGTAGCGTAGCAGCAACTACAGATTATCGTTTCCGTGGTGTTACACAATCTTCAAATAACCCTGCCATTCAAGGTGGTTTTACTTTTTCTCATAAATCAGGTGCTTATTTATCGCTTTGGGGTTCAAGTGTTGATTTTGGTGTAACAGGTAACTCAACTGAAACAGATGTCGCTTTGGGCTATACCAATACATTAAAATTATCCGATAAGCTTGCGCCAACTTATGATGTAGGTGTGATTCATTATGGTTACATTGGTTCGGGCCATAGTTTTGACCGTAACGGTATTGGTTACGATGGCAAAAATGGATTAGATTTTAATGAAGTTTACGGTAAGTTAACGTTTGCCGACTCTTTATTTAAAGGTGATGCACTCAGTGTGGGCGTTAACTATTCAAATGACTACTGGGCGAACTCTAAACAGTTCTGGTATTTTAACGTAGGTTATTCGGCACCAATTGCAAACACTGGATTTACTGGACTTGCATCAGTTGGTTATAACAAATTCAAAAACAAAGAGGCTTTAGCCGTAGTTGCGGGCGGCCCTGGTACAGACGACAGCTATATCGATTATAAAGTTGGTGTAAACCGTAACATTTTAGGTATTTTGGCTGAATTAGACGTAGTGGGTACCGATGTGAGCACTTCTGGTATGACTGATGCTCAGAAAAAGCCTTATGACGCCGGTCTAGTATTTAGTTTAACTAAAACTTTCTAAGTTTATGCTGTAAAAAAGCGGGTAAATAAACCCGCTTTTTTATTAGTTTTCTATTTCAGAAAGTAGTTGTTTTAACTGATTAAGCTCAATATTTGTGGCTTTAGACAAAGGCTTACGTGGTGACCCCGCAGAAATACCTTTTAACTGTAAACCTGCTTTAATCGTTTTAGGCAAACCACCAGTTACAATAAAACGTAGGACAGGAAGTTGTTGGTAAAATGACTTCTGAGCTTGCTCTAATTCACCATTTTTGACGTGTTGAATAAGCTGTTGAGGTTGTTGACCTAGCAAGTTTGGTGCTGCTGTACACCAACCGCTTGCTCCCGCACATAAGGCCTCTAAAGCTAGAGGATTACAACCGTTATAAAACGGAAGTTCACCTTTTGATAGTTCATAAATTTTATGCATGCGCTGAATATCGCCGCTGCTTTCTTTTACCATCGTGATATTTGCGATGTTGTTAAACATACGCACAATTAACTCTGGAGACATATCAACGCCACTGGTTGCAGGGTTGTTATACACCATAATCGGTAAACTCGTGGCCTGAGCAATCGCTTGATAATATTCAAAAATCTCTTGATCAGTTAGTTTCCAATAAGATACAGGAATCACCATAAGTGCATCTGCACCATAGCTTTGCGCGATCTGGGCTTTTTTGATGGCTTGATCAGTGGTGAGTTCTGAAATTCCAATAATGACAGGCACGCGCTTATTAATGCTTTCAATTGAGGTTTTTGCGACTAAGCACCATTCATCCCATTCAAGATAAGCGCTTTCGCCTGTACTGCCTAAAGGTGCAATTGCATCGCAACCATTTTCAATAAGCAAATTCAGCATTTGTTTTAGAACAGGAAGATTAATGGTGTTGTCATCAGAAAATGAAGTAACAGGGTAGCCAATAATGCCTTTTAGTTTCATGGTCGAAGTCTCTTTTTAAATACAGTCAGAATGGTTTTTCAAAGCTTTACGTGCGTAGTAAGCAAAGTTCACTTTGTTGCGTTTATCGTTAGATACCCAGTCATGTGCTTCTGTTGCTAGACTGTGGGGGATAGGCTGAATTTGCCCGGCAGACATTGCCAGTAGTTGCAGTTGGGCTGCGCGTTCAATTAAAAGAGCCAAGTTACATGCTTCTTCAATGGTTTTTCCTGTGACCAGTTGGCCGTGGTGAGACAACAAAACAGCGCGGTTTTTACCCAGAGCAGAGGAAATCAAAATGCCTTCTTCATTACCTACAGGAACACCTGGCCAATGACCTACAAATGAGCAGTCCTCGTAAAGTGCACAGACGTCCATTTGAGAAATCATGAGTGGAATCTGTAGCATAGATAAAGCAGCTACATGGGTGGGATGTGTGTGAATAATGCAATTCACCTCTGGATGTTCTTTATAAATCCAAGTGTGAAAACGGTTGGCTGGGTTTGCCATTCCTTCTTGATTGATGGGTTCTAGATCTTGATTTACTTCAAGTAAGTTTGAAGCAGTAATTTCATCAAAACCTAATCCGAAACGCTGAGTAATAAAAGTTTCTTTATTTTCACTACGGCAAGTAATTTGTCCCGCTAAACCAGCATCATGACCATGATCAAATAAAATACGACAAGTGAGTGCAAGCTTTTGACGATCAGTTAAATCTGAGTCGCTAATCCACTTTTGCATGTCTTGCTGTGCATGTTGCATCAGCTCTTGTTTGTTTACAGAAGCAGTCTTCATCTCTTCTCCAGTCCAGTTGACCAAATTAAGTAGGTGAAGGCAGAATAGAAAATAACTGGATGAATCAATACATCCAGTTTTTATAAGTTATATGGTCCAGATGGGGCGAATATGTTAAGACCTTGGCAAGTACATTTTCGTATCGATGAGAGAGAAGAAAAAACAGTTTTTTTAAAGCTTACTAACTTGATTAGCCAAGAAATTTTAAATGGGCGTTTAGTACAGGGAACTATGCTACCGGGGTCTCGTAGCTTGTCAAAAGAACTAGGAATTAATCGGAAAACGGTACAAGCGGCATATGAGGAATTAGAGGCACAAGGATGGCTAGTGACTCGCCCTCGAAAAGGCACATTTGTGGCAGATGTTTTGCCAGAAAAACAGCTTCAAATAGAGTCAGTATCTGAGCTAAAAGTTAATGAGAAGCCAATTATTCAAGAAGTGATTCAACGTCCACATAATGATGGTGTGCCAGATCCGAGGCTTATTCCATACGAATTGTTTTCGAGGGCCTATCGGCATGCACTCATTAAAATTACGCAAAATCAGTACATGGGATATGGTGACCCACGAGGAATGATTGAGTTAAGACAAGCCTTGCAACAAATGCTATCGATGGAACGTTTTATGAATGTTGCCGAAGATGAGATCTGTGTTGTACGTGGAAGCCAGATGGGAATTTTTCTTGCATCGCGCGCGTTACCAAACCGCCAAGGCGTCATTGTCGTTGAAGAGCTGTATTACCCATCTGCTTTTAAGGCATTCCAGTCAAATGGTTTTCAGGTTGTTACTGTCAAATTAGATGGGCAAGGTATTGTCATTGAAGATTTGGAACGGATTTTACAAGAATATTCTGTCGCTGCCATTTATACAACGCCACATCATCAATATCCCACAACAGTTACCATGCCAATGAGTCGTCGTCTTCAACTCTTAGAGCTTTCAAAAAAATGGGGGTTTTACATTATTGAAGATGACTATGACCATGAATTTCACTATGACAGCCGACCTATGCCACCCTTAGCGAGCTTACCTCACTCTGAGTTGGTCATTCATGTGGGCTCATTGTCTAAAGTTTTTGCACCTGGTATTCGGTTAGGCTACATCGTGGCAGCTCCCCCTATCATTCACTCCATTACTGGAGATATTTTATTGATTGACCGGCAGGGCAATAATATTACGGAACTCGCTTTAGCGGATTTAATGCAGAGAGGAGAGATCAAACGACACATACGTAAAATGAAAAAGATTTATAAGTTACGTCGTGATCATGCCTTAGCTGAGTTTCAAAGAGTTTTTGCTCAAAGTATTCAAATACAACCACCTGCAGGTGGAATGGCTTTGTGGGTGAAATTTCAGAAAACATTTACCCAAGAACAGCTCATAAAGTTAAAAGAACTCAACATTGATACAGAACATAAGTTTAAACAGGAAGAACATCCTAATTGTAGTATTCGCTTTGGTTTTGCAGCTTTATCAGAGAAAGAAATTACGACTTTAATTGAAAACTTAAACAATATTCTTAATAAAAATAAATGAACAGCGGACACATAATCCGCTGTTTTATTTTAAGAATGATTGCCTCGATAAGAGAGTGCTTCTGTAAGGTGAGGACTTTGAATCATCTCACTTTGAGACAAATCGGCAATGGTGCGAGCAACCCGTAAAACACGATGATAAGCACGTGCAGATAAATTTAAACGTTGCTGAGCCATTTCAATCATTCGCTGTGACGCGTCATCTAGGGCAGCGAATTGTTCTAATTGTTTCGGTGAAAGTGCCTGATTCAAACAATCCTGCCTTTTTATTTGTTGTTCATAAGCATAAATCACACGTTGTCGCACAGTTGTTGAATCTTCGGCGGGTGTTGGATCTTGTAGTTCCTGAGCTTTTAATGGCGGTACATCGATATGTAAATCGATGCGGTCAAGTAATGGCCCCGATATACGATTTTGATAGCGCTTAATACTTTCGGGTGAACACTGACAACGACTGTCTTGATTAAATGCGTAACCACATGGGCAGGGGTTCATTGCTGCTATAAGCTGAAAGTTGGCAGGATAGGTAATTTGCCGGGCTGCCCGTGAAATGATAATTTCTTTTGACTCAAGCGGCTGGCGTAAGACTTCTAATACTTTGCGATCAAACTCGGGTAATTCATCTAAAAAGAGAACCCCTAAGTGAGATAAGGTAATTTCACCCGGTTTAGGATGAGAACCGCTGTCATTTACAGCAATAGAATAGAGTGGCATTATAGATAATCAATAGGTTGTCACTCTAATTTCACACAATTAAATTAGATTATTTACATAAATAGATAAGAGTGGCTTGCAAAATTACATTAATAGGCACGAGTGCCTGAATGGTGAATTTTTTATGAAAAAATTGAGTGACGAATACTCACCTGTTAGAAAAGCTCAAACTGTTTATGGGAGTATTTCGGGAAATTATGCCTTTAGAGGCGAGAAAACCATTTGGTTTGAATCGACCCTTGAGCGTGATTTCATACTTAAGCAAGAATTTAATAACAATGTGATTGATGTTGTCGGTCAACCTGTAGTTATCCCCTACATCACTGAATTGGGTAATCAATCAACCTACACTCCTGACTTTTTAGTGCAGTTTTCAAGCTCGAATTGTGATGATTTTGAGGATTTTCCTGTACCAATGCTCATCGAAATTAAGCCTAAGAAAAAGCTTGTTGAAGACTGGGATAAGTTAAAACCAAAATTCAGAGCAGCCCATCGTTTTGCTGCTGATAAAGGATGGAAGTTCAAAATTATCAGTGAAACAAGATTATATGATCAGTATTGGGAAAATATTAATTTCTTAAAAAAATTTAGACGCTCTCATGTCGATGCCGTTGATCAACAATTATTACTCGATACTCTGCAAAAATTAGGTCAATCAACAATTAATCAATTACCTGCCCATATTTTTAAAGATAAAACCAATGTTTTAAAAGGGATTCACCAAGTTTGGGCATTAGTGGCAAAGCGAATGGTTACTTGTGATTTGTATTGTCCTTTAACTGCTGAAACAGTGATATGGGTGAACCAAAATGATGCATTTGCGAGGAATATCTAAATGATTGAATCTAATGCTGTCAATATCGATCGTAGTCGTATCATTCTAAAACCCAATGTGGTTGTCGGTTATGAGGGGCAACCCTATAAAATTGTGAATGTTTTAAATGCCAATGACATTGTTATATCAAGTCTTGATTCGGTACGTAGTCTACAGGTCAATGCTAGAAGTTTGACCGTTTTTAATGGGGAAAATACGCTAACTGAGAGTTTGAATAAGGGTGATCAGGATATTAGTAATGAAGCTTGGCAGATTGCTTTACAACGTTATGAGATTATTAAGCCTTTGATTGAGTATTCAACGACTGAACTGGTCGAAAATAGGGCGAATGAATATGATGTGAATCGCTCAACATTGTGGAAATGGCTTAAAGATTATCGGGAAAATAATTCTCTAATGGCGTTGATTCCCAAAAAACGAGGTTGGACAACTGAAAAATCGAGGTTGTCACCTCAAGTGAGCAATATCATTAAACAAGCCATCAATGATGAATATTTGAATGCGAAGAAACCAAGTATTTCCAAAACGATTGAAATTGTAAAAGCAGAGTGTTCTCGGCTTCAGCTTGAAGCACCGCATGAAAACTCTATTCGTAGAAGAATCGAGGCTTTAAATGATTACCAAGTAACGAAAGCACGTCTTGGATCAAAAGCTGCAATAGATAAATTTAAGGCTGCTGCGGGTTCATTTCCAAATGCTGATTACCCTTTGGCGTATGTGCAGATTGATCATACTCCTCTAGATATTGAAATCGTGGACGATGAGTTTAGAGAAGCGATTGGAAAACCTCATTTAACCTTGGCAATCGATGTTTTCAGTCGGATGATCGTAGGGTATTACCTATCACTAGAAGCGCCAAGTACGACTTCAGTGGCGATGTGTATCGCATCTTGTATTTTGTCAAAAAAACGTAAGTTGATCGAACTAGATATTGATGCTGAATGGCAGGTCGAAGGGATTATGGACTCGGTGCATACAGATAATGGCCCCGATTTTAGAACCAATCACATCAGTAAAGCTTGTCTAAAGTATGGGATTCATTGGGAATACCGACCAATTGGTGGGGCAAGATTTGGTGGTCATATCGAGCGTATGCTTGGTATCGTCAATCTTGAAATGCATGTCTTGGATGGTACAACTTTTTCAAATGTACAGCAGCGTGGGACTTATGATTCCGCTAAACAAGCCTGTATGACATTAAAAGAGCTTGAATACTATATCGTGTATTGGATTACTAAAGTTTATCACCAGAAGAAACATTCCGCTTTAGGAACATCCCCAATCGTTAAATGGGAAGAAGGAGTTTGGGGGACGAAGACGACAGCAGGTACAGGTTTGAAAGAACGTGTATCAGATGAAGATACCTTGTTTATTGATTTTCTACCTGAATTTGAAGCGACTATTCAGCGTACAGGGGTGCAAAAAGATAACTTATTCTATTTTGCCGACTGTTTAAGACAATGGGTTAATTCTATTGATCCAGAGGACAATAATCGAAAGCGTAAAAGAAAATTTTTGTTTAAACGTGATCCGAGGGATATTTCACAGATTTGGTTTTATGAGCCATTTTCTAATACCTATTTTAAAGTACCCACTGCAAAGCGAGAGATACCACCGATTAGCTTATTTGAATATAAGCAGGTTCAGAACTATCTCAAAAGTGAACGTCAGGATGTTCAGAATCAGGATGAGATTTACATGGCGATTTTGCACCTACGTGAGCAGCTTAATCAGGCTCGAAGCTTGACTCGAAAACAACGTCGCTCAAACCAAAGAAAAAAGGAAAATGAAAAAGCCATTACTCAGCTATCCGAACAGAATCAGTCTAAAAAGGCTGTAGTTTCTGAAAGCCTTCAGACAAGTGATGATTTGTGGAATACCCCTTTAACTGCATTTGATGATTTAAGGTGATGTGATGGAAAAATATGAACATCTTGCAGAGCATGTACTTGAAATCATGCAATTAAGCGATAGTGAACGGATTGAGACATTATTTACTGATCGATGGATTGGCTATAAGAAAGCCATTACCATCATGAATACATTGACCGATATTTTGAATCGCCCCAGAAAACTAAGACCTGAGTGCCTACTGATTGTGGGTGACTCCAATATGGGTAAAACAACTATCATTCATGAGTTTGCTAGACAGTATTATACAAAAACCGTAAGTGATGCTGACATGGATTTATTGTCCGTGACCAAGCCTGTTTTACCGATACTTGCTCCAGCAAAAGCGAATGTTAAAGAACTCTATATTAATATTTTAAATCACTTCTTTGTGCCATTTCGGGCAAGTGATCCTGAAGCCAAATTAAGAAATCAAGCCGTACACTTGATGCGTAAGTATGAAACAAAAATGTTGATTATCGATGAAATTCATAATTGTCTGACAGGTTCAGCCAAATTGCTTCCCGAAGTCATGAACACACTCAAGAACCTCAGCAATGAATTGAGTCTGAATATCGTAGGTGTCGGTACTCGTGAAGCAATCACCATACTGCATACTGATCCGCAATATGCCAGTCGCTTTGATGTGGTGAATTTACCCAAATGGGAACTCAATCAAGACTTTTTAAGATTATTAGTCAGCTATGTTCGATTATTGCCATTAAAAAAACAGTCTAACCTTGCATCCAAAGAGATTGCTACGTTGATTTTTGAAGTGTCAGGTGGAAATCTGGGGGATTTAAATCGATTACTGGTGGAGTGTGCCAAAGAAGCCATTTTACAAGGTGATGAAGAAATCACCTATGACATCGTACATAAGTTTAAATGGCTTAAACCGACTGAGGGTTTAAGAAATATTAGAAATATAAATCTCAGCCTAAGTTAATTCTGCGAAATCATTATAGGGAGTTAGAGATGAGTCAACCTGAACAATGTTGGTATATCAGAACTCCCATTCAGCAAGGGGAAGTATTCTCATCGTGGTTGATACGTTCCGCCTTAGATGTAGGTTGCTCACCTATGGTTCTAATTGAGGCTTTATGGGGGAAATGGAGAGCATTAACGATTGATTTAGACAAAGGGGTAGATGCAGAAAGGTTCGATGCTCTGTTGTCTCATAGTATGGAGTCAAAACAAAATATACAGCAATCGATGTTGAGTAGCGTTGTTTCTGAGATACACACAAATTATGATCCAAAGCAAAATACCCCTTGGGTTTTATCCTTGGGCACACGAAACCGCTCAAATACATCAGGTCGGCAAGTGTGTGTTGAATGCTTGAAAAGTCGTGAAAATCCGCCTTATTTGCGTTTAATGTGGCGTATGGGGTGGCATTGTAGTTGTGTTGAGCATCAAGTAAGTTTAATTGACCATTGCCCTGAATGTGGTGTGACGATCCAACCATTTAAAGCCGATATGGAGCATGGTTGTTTAGCGATCTGTACGACATGTGGTTTTGATTTAAGGCATTGTGAGGAAAACAAAATCATCAATTTAAATGCTTTAGACTTCCAAAATAAAGCAGAGCAAGTCTTAAAACAAAAATTTGGTTTTTATAATCAATCCCCAGTAACTTCTCAAGTATGGTTTGAAATTGCTCGTGCATGGCTTAGTGAGATCAGATTTTTGGTCAATACGCCCAATAAAAATGTGATTCAATTATTTGAAAGTTTTGACGTAAATTTACATCTTCCAAATCCAATTACTCCTTTGGCATTTGAATATCTGAATACTCAGGAACGAATAGTTTTGCTTTCAATATTGGATCAGATTATGGATATTCCATGTGATTTATTGGTACAGCGATCAAATGAATATGGAGTAAGTCGTGCAAACTTTTGGGACAAGCGCAAGAAGTTGCCTGTTCAGCTTCAACAGATGAAAGATTTAATGATTAAGCCTACAAGACGTTATCCTGTCTCTCGTGTAGCAATAACTGTTACTAAGCCAAAATCTAAAGCGACTGTACAACGTCAATGGTTAAATTTATTAAGAAGAAGCAATAATAGTGGAGCGAGGCATATTGACTGAAAATGTTATTGAACATGACTGTCATGGATGCAACCAGTCTGTTTCTTTCATAAAAAAACGATATAAAGGCAAGAAATATTGTTCGACTTGTTATGCTCGTATCTTTAAAAAACGATTATGCCCAAGTTGTGGTGAATTTGCCCGACTCCCTAGAGATGATGAACAAGCTATCTGTAATGAATGTATTAAGAAACAACCCTGTATTCGATGTAATCAGACAAATAAACCAATAGGTAAGCTGACCGAATATGGTGTGGTGTGTAATAGTTGTTCCGTGTATTTCAGACCCATTGAGCCTTGTGAACGATGTGGTACGCCATCACAAAAATTGACCCGAATTTCACGATTTAATGATGATCTACGGGTATGCCCAAAATGTGCGACACGAGATTATGAGACATGTCCATCGTGCCAGAAGCATCGTTTATTGGAGTCTGATATATCAGGACAAAGAACGTGTAAAAAATGTAGAGATAAGCCTCAGAAATCCTGTAAAGCATGTCATTGTATGATTGCAGCAGGTTGTGCTGATTTATGCGATGATTGTTATTGGCATCAAAATCTATGGAATAAATTTGATCAAAATCAGAAAGTATTTGAGTCTAGTTACTTAAAACAGCAGTATGAAAACTATACAGGCTGGTTAGAAAAGAAAGTTGGATCACATAAAGCTGCATTATATATAAATAAACATACCCATTTCTTTATGAAAACCGAAATAGATTGGAATCAATCTGTGCCTACCCCAAAGCAGTTATTAGTGAGGTTACGAAGTAGTGGGCTTAGAAAATTTGAATTGGTGATGCAATGGCTTGAAGAAGTGCATGACATTCGAATAGATATGGATAACAAAAAAAGTTGTTCAGAACGAGATCAGATGGAAAAGCTTGTGCAACGTATTTTGCAACCATCTTTTGCTTATGATGTTGTACTGGAATACAAAAATAAATTAGAAGAAAAAATCAAACGAGGTGATACCTCAATACGTTCAGCTCGGTTGGCAATAAAGCCTGCTGTGGCGTTAATGCTGTCAATTGGGGAAGAAAGTGATCAGTTACCAAATTTGGAGCATGTCAAAGCGTATTTGGCTGATTATTCGGGTCAAGCTGCTGCACTCACTGGATTCATTAACTTTTTAAATGAGAATTACGGTATTTCTATTGATTATTTAAAATTAAAAAAGTCTTCTTTTTTAAAGACTAAGCAAAAGAAAAAACTAGAAATGGAACTTGTTGCACTTACCCAAACTGATTTAAGTGACAATGAACTTATTCTAAGTTGGGTGAGAAATGGGCTTAGGTATTTTCATCAACTTCCTTACATTGATGCTCTAAAGATTAAAACAGAAATGATTACAGAAATAGAAGATGGTTATGATGTAAGATTTAATGGACATTCATATTGGTTACCAAAACCCATAGAGCTTCAAAAAAACAGCTAGCTATTTGTTTTATCAGTAAAATTTTTAGCAAACATCTTTCTTAAACTTAGTAGGGGGAGAGTATGAATAGCACTTTAAAAGGGTAAGCGGATTAAATGGTTGATCTTACCTTTGCATGAGAGTGAGGCAAACCGGCATCTCATCGGATTATCTGGTTGGCACTCCAACCTACTGCTGATGCATGCTTCCCTCGCTAATTCCAGCAAGAACCCCACACGCCTTAACTTCCCGGTCATCGTTGCAACGCGCTCTTAGTGAAACGAGTTGTTTCTCAAGCGCCTGTAGAGCGGTTATCTGCGAGCGCACATGAGAGATGTGATCATCGAGCAAGGCATTGACAGCGGTACAGGACTGATGAGGGTCGTCCTGATAGCGCTTTAGTTCGTGAATTTCTGCCAGTGACAGATCCAGGATGCGGCAGCGACGAATAAAGGCCAGCCGCTCAACGTGTTTCTCGGTATAGACACGGTAACTGTTCTCCTGCCGACCAGGCGGCGGCAACAAGCCCTGCCGTTCGTAGAAGCGGATCGTCTGTGTATCTACCCCTACTGACTGTGCCAACTGACCAATACGCATCGGGTTCCTCCGCAACGGATTCTCTACGCTATTGACATTATAGCTACTATATAGTTTTAAATGAAAACCCGATCACATTCAAGTGGAGTCATATCATGAGCAAAAACTGCGGAGGCCCCTGTGGCGACGATGTAAAGCCCGCGGCGGATACCGATATGCAGGCCTCCTCCGACGCGTCGGGGGAATGGGTCAGCGTTTATGCCGTGCCGAAGATGGACTGCCCATCAGAAGAGCGCATGATTCGCCTGGCCCTGAACGGCGTTGAGGGGATTCGGGCGCTGTCCTTCGACTTGTCGAACCGCCGGTTGAAGGTCGTGCATGACGGCGCGGTCGAGCCCGTCACCGCGAAACTGAAGACCTTGGGGCTAGGTGCCTCGCTTCAGGAAAGCGTCGCTGCCGACCCCGAGACCATCAAGGGCGCCGAGTTCTCGGCAGCCTCTGCTAAGCAAGAATCCGGGGCCCTGCGCTGGTTGCTCGGCATCAATGCAGTCCTGTTCGTGGTGGAAATGACAGCCGGCCTGATCGCCCAGTCTACCGGCCTGATTGGAGAATCCCTGGACAATTTTGCCGATGCGGCCGTGTACGGGCTCGCCCTTTATGCGGTTGGCCACAGCGTGAAAATGCAGGTACGTGCCGCGCATCTTGCGGGTGTGCTGCAACTGATATTGGCTGTTGGCGTACTCATAGAGGGGGTGAGACGCTTTGTATTCGGTAGTGAGCCTGAATCGCTGGTGATGATGGCTATCGCATTCGTCGCGTTGATTGCCAATACCAGTTGTCTGCTGCTGATAGCCAAACACCGGGAGGGCGGAGCGCACATGAAGGCAAGCTGGATATTCTCGGCCAACGACGTGGTGATCAACCTGGGGGTCATCACCGCCGGCGCTCTGGTCGCGTGGACCGGGTCCAATTATCCGGATCTGATTATCGGCACCATCGCGGGGGTAATTGTACTTAACGGTGCTAGACGCATTCTGGCGCTCAAGGATTAAGCAATGTCCATTTTTGGCAAACATCTGTCACCGTACGCTCTGTTGTCCATATCGGGCCTGCTGGCAGCGTCTGATCAGGCCGTAAAATGGCTGGTGCAACAATCAATGGCATATGGCGAGTCTATTTCAGTGACCTCATTCTTTAACTGGGTACACGTATGGAATACCGGTGCCGCATTCAGTCTTTTTGCGAATGGTGGAGGCTGGCAGCGCTACTTTTTTATCGGAATCGCGGTAGTGGTCTCGATTTTTCTGATCAAGCTGATCCTTGAAAATCGTCATAAAGGAGAAGCCATCGCTTACAGTCTTATCCTCGGTGGCGCCATGGGCAACCTGATTGACCGGGTCTTTCGCGGCTATGTTGTGGATTCCTTTGATTTCTATTGGCGAGACTGGCATTGGCCGGCCTTCAACCTGGCTGATATTGCAATTGTCCTCGGTGCCTTACTTTTAGTTTCCAGCAGCTTGTTGGGTAAAAAAGCAAACACCAATGCCGAGTCGGATGGATCTGACTGACACCTACGCCTATACAACACCATGACCGAACTTCCCGACAACATCCTTGCCCTGCCGCAATACCAAGTACTGGGCTGCAAATCAACCGACGACGAAATGCACTTCGAGGTGGACGTGCCCGATCCCATCGCCTGCGAGGAATGCGGCGTGCAGGGTGAGTTCGTACGGTTCGGCAAGCGTGACGTTCCCTATCGTGATCTGCCCATCCACGGCAAGCGGGTCACTCTCTGGGTGGGGGCACCTCAGAAATCGGAAAATAAAGCACGCTAAGGCATAGCTGACCTTGCCAGGCCTGCTTCGCCCTGTAGTGACGCAATCAGCGGGCAGGAAACGTTCCCTTTCCGCGCATGGCAGGCGCACATCAGTTCAGACAGCACGGCCTCCATGCGTGCCAAGTCGGCCATCTTCTCGCGCACATCCTTGAGCTTGTGCTCGGCCAGGCCGCTGGCTTCCTCGCAATGGGTGCCATCCTCCAGCCGCAGTAGCTCGGCGATTTCGTCCAGGCTAAAGCCCAGCCGCTGGGCCGATTTCACGAACCGCACTCGTGTTACATCCGCCTCGCCATAGCGGCGAATGCTGCCATAGGGCTTGTCTGGCTCCGGCAGCAGGCCCTTGCGCTGGTAGAACCGGATGGTCTCCACATTGACCCCGGCCGCCTTGGCAAAAACGCCAATGGTCAGATTCTCAAAATTAATTTGCATATCGCTTGACTCCGTACATAACTACGGAAGTAAGCTTAAGCTATCCAAACCAAATTTGAAAGGACAAGCGTATGTCTGAACCACAAAACGGGCGCGGCGCGCTCTTCGCCGGTGGGCTGGCCGCCATTCTTGCGTCGGCCTGCTGCCTGGGGCCGCTGGTTTTGATCGCCTTGGGGTTCAGCGGGGCATGGATCGGCAACCTGACGGTATTGGAGCCGTATCGGCCGATCTTCATCGGCGCGGCGCTGGTTGCACTGTTCTTTGCCTGGCGGCGCATCGTCCGACCGACCGCAGCCTGCAAGCCGGGCGAGGTGTGCGCGATTCCGCAAGTGCGCACCACCTACAAGCTCATTTTCTGGTTCGTCGCCGTGTTGGTCTTGGTCGCGCTTGGTTTTCCCTACGTCATGCCATTTTTCTACTAATCAGGAGTTCATCATGAAAAAGCTGTTTGCCTCCCTCGCTCTCGCCGCTTTCGTTGCCCCCGTGTTCGCCGCCACTCAGACCGTAACGCTGTCCGTGCCTGGCATGACCTGCGCCTCTTGCCCGATCACTGTCAAGCACGCGCTTTCCAAGGTTGAGGGCGTGAGCAAGACCGACGTAAGTTTCGACAAGCGCCAGGCCGTCGTCACCTTCGACGATGCCAAGACCAACGTCCAGAAGTTGACCAAGGCGACCGAGGACGCGGGCTATCCGTCCAGCCTCAAACGCTGATCCGTTAACCGAACTCGGGAGCGACACATGGGACTCATCACGCGCATCGCTGGCAAAACCGGCGCGCTCGGCAGCGTCGTTTCCGCGATGGGCTGCGCCGCCTGTTTTCCTGCCATCGCCAGCTTTGGCGCGGCCATCGGACTGGGCTTCTTGAGCCAGTACGAGGGGCTATTCATTGGCATCCTGCTGCCGATGTTCGCCGGCATCGCGTTACTCGCCAATGCTATCGCTTGGCTCAATCATCGACAGTGGCGACGCACGGCGCTCGGCACGATAGGCCCGATCTTGGTGCTGGCAGCGGTGTTTTTAATGCGGGCTTACGGCTGGCAGAGCGGTGGACTGCTCTATGTCGGCCTGGCCTTGATGGTTGGGGTGTCGGTCTGGGATTTCATCTCGCCAGCACATCGCCGCTGCGGGCCGGACAGCTGTGAATTGCCAGAACAACGTGGCTGACGGCAACAGCCGTAGCCACCACAGAAAAGGAAAAATACATGACCACCCTGAAAATCACCGGGATGACCTGCGACTCGTGCGCGGCTCACGTCAAGGAAGCCTTGGAGAAAGTGCCCGGCGTGCAATCGGCGCTGGTGTCCTATCCGAAGGGCACAGCGCAACTCGCCATTGAGGCGGGCACGTCATCGGATGCGCTGACTACCGCCGTGGCCGGACTGGGCTACGAGGCAACGCTTGCCGATGCGCCACCGACGGACAACCGCGCCGGCCTGCTCGACAAGATGCGCGGCTGGATAGGGGCCGCTGATAAGCCCAGTGGCAACGAACGCCCGTTGCAGGTCGTCGTCATTGGTAGCGGTGGCGCGGCAATGGCGGCAGCACTGAAGGCCGTCGAGCAAGGCGCGCAGGTCACGCTGATCGAGCGCGGCACCATCGGCGGCACCTGCGTCAATGTCGGCTGTGTGCCGTCCAAGATCATGATCCGCGCCGCCCACATCGCCCATCTGCGCCGGGAAAGCCCGTTCGATGGCGGTATTGCGGCAACTGTGCCTACGATTGACCGCAGTAAGCAGCAGGCCCAGCAGCAGGCCCGCGTCGACGAACTGCGGCACGCCAAGTACGAAGGCATCCTGGGCGGTAATCCGGCCATCACCGTTGTGCACGGTGAGGCGCGCTTCAAGGACGACCAGAGCCTTACCGTCCGTTTGAACGAGGGTGGCGAGCGCGTCGTGATGTTCGACCGCTGCCTGGTCGCCACGGGTGCCAGCCCGGCGGTCCCGCCGATTCCGGGCTTGAAAGAGTCACCCTACTGGACTTCCACCGAGGCCCTGGCGAGCGACACCATTCCCGAACGCCTTGCCGTAATCGGCTCGTCGGTGGTGGCGCTGGAGCTGGCGCAAGCCTTTGCCCGGCTGGGCAGCAAGGTCACGGTCCTGGCGCGCAATACCTTGTTCTTCCGTGAAGACCCGGCCATCGGCGAGGCGGTGACAGCCGCTTTCCGTGCCGAGGGCATCGAGGTGCTGGAGCACACGCAAGCCAGCCAGGTCGCCCATGTGAACGGCGAATTCGTGCTGACCACCGGACACGGTGAATTGCGCGCTGACAAGTTGCTGGTTGCCACCGGTCGGGCACCGAATACGCGCAGCCTCGCGCTGGACGCGGCGGGGGTCACTGTCAATGCGCAAGGGGCCATCGTTATCGACCAAGGCATGCGCACGAGCAACCCGAACATCTACGCGGCCGGCGACTGCACCGACCAGCCGCAGTTCGTCTACGTGGCAGCGGCCGCCGGCACCCGTGCCGCGATCAACATGACCGGCGGCGACGCAGCCCTCAATCTGACCGCGATGCCGGCAGTGGTGTTCACCGACCCGCAAGTTGCCATCGTGGGCTACAGCGAGGCGGAAGCGCACCACGATGGCATCGAGACCGACAGTCGCACGCTGACACTCGACAACGTTCCGCGAGCGCTTGCCAACTTCGACACACGCGGCTTCATCAAGCTGGTCATCGAGGAAGGTAGCGGACGGCTCATCGGCGTGCAGGCGGTGGCCCCGGAAGCGGGCGAACTGATCCAGACGGCGGTGCTCGCCATCCGCAACCGCATGACGGTGCAGGAACTGGCTGACCAGTTGTTCCCCTACCTGACAATGGTCGAGGGGTTGAAGCTTGCGGCGCAGACCTTCAACAAGGACGTGAAGCAGCTTTCCTGCTGCGCTGGATAAAAAAAGGAGGTTTTCAATGAGCGCCTACACCGTGTCCCGGCTGGCCCTTGATGCCGGGGTGAGCGTGCATATCGTGCGCGACTACCTGCTGCGCGGATTGCTGCGTCCGGTGGCGTGCACCCCGGGCGGCTATGGCCTGTTCGATGATGCCGCCTTGCAACGGCTGTGCTTCGTGCGGGCGGCCTTCGAGGCGGGCATCGGCCTGGACGCGCTGGCGCGGCTGTGCCGGGCGCTGGATGCTGCGGACGGCGATGAAGCGGCCGCGCAGCTTGCCGTTCTGCGCCAGTTCGTCGAGCGTCGGCGCGAAGCGTTGGCCCATCTGGACGCGCAACTGGCCTCCATGCCAGCCGAGCGGGCGCACGAGGAGGCATTGCCGTGAACGCCCCTGACAAACTGCCGCCCGAGACGCGCCAACCCGTTTCCGGCTACCTGTGGGGTGCGCTGGCCGTGTTGACCTAGAGAGAGTGCGCAAGGGCCTCAGAAAGGAGCTGAAACCGTCCCAGAGCCGGACTCTCAAGGGAGACCGGAAAATCCTGCTGAAACGCGCTCACGAAGTCTCAGACCGGGAGCGCCTCATCATGGAGACCTGGACAGGCGCGTTCCCGCAACTGCTGGCCGCCTACGAGCACAAGGAGCGCTTCTACGGCATCTGGGACGCCACCACACGGCTCCAGGCAGAAGCCGCCCTGGACGAGTGGATAGCCACCATCCCGAAGGGCCAAAAGGAAGTCTGGAGCGATCTGGTCAGGGCAGTGGGAAACTGGCGCGAAGAGACCATGACCTACTTCGAGACGGACATGCCCGTCACCAACGCTTACACGGAGTCCATCAACCGACTGGCCAAGGACAAGAACCGTGAAGGGCGCGGTTACTCCTTCGAGGTGATGCGGGCACGAATGCTCTACACCACGAAGCACAAGAAGAAGGCACCGACTGCGAAGGTCTCTCCTTTCTACAAGAAAACCATCGGTTACGGACTGCCGGACTTCGCAGAGGAACTCAACTACGGAGTCGATCTATCAACCATCTGAGGGTGGTATCAGATTGATGGGGTGAAGGTGCCCCATCAACCATTAAATCCGTATACCCAATAACAAATGGAATTTTCTTACGTTTGAGAAAATAAGCTGTGGCAAGGGCTGCCTGACCACCACCAATAATGACTACATCGACTTCAGCTTGTAATTGAGTCAAAGCTTCTCTCCTATTCTTTATTGTCATAATCAAAATAACACCCAGTCTGCTCAACAGGCTGGGCGAATTTTATACAATTTTCAAGCGTTTAAATGAGCCTTTCAATTACTCAATTGATCAAGATACTTTTCAGCATCTAAAGCAGCCATACAGCCTGAGCCTGCCGAGGTAATTGCTTGACGATAAATGCTATCAGCAACGTCACCCGCAGCAAATACACCTGCCACAGAGGTTGCTGTTGCATTTCCAGAAGTGCCACTTTGTACTTGAATGTAGCCATCACGTAGGTTAAGTTGACCGTCAAACATGCCTGTATTCGGTTTGTGACCAATAGCAACAAATAAGCCCTGAACTTCAACATCTTGTGTGCTTCCGTCCGAAGTTGACTTCAAGCGAACTGAAGTAACACCAGTGTTGTCACCTAAAACCTCATCAACTTGATTGTTCCAAAGAATACTAATTTTGCCTTCTTTTTCTTTGGCAAAAAGATGATCTTGTAGAATTTTCTCTGAACGCAAACTGTCTCTACGATGAACTAAGGTGACATGTTCAGCAATATTAGAAAGATAAAGCGCTTCTTCAACTGCGGTGTTACCACCACCTACGACCATAACTTTTTGGTTCTTATAGAAGAAACCATCACAAGTCGCACAAGCACTGACACCTTGACCCATGAATTTAGCTTCAGATTCAAGACCTAAGTATTGTGCAGTCGCACCTGTAGCAATAATCAGTGCATCACAAGTGAATTCTTCCATGTCACCTTTAAGCAAAAATGGACGGACACTTAAATCAACTTCATTAATGTGGTCATACACAATCTCTGTACCAAAGCGTTCAGCATGGGCTTGCATTCGTTCCATAAGTACAGGACCAGTTAAACCTTCTGGGTCGCCCGGCCAGTTATCTACCTCAGTGGTCGTTGTTAATTGACCACCAAGTTGTAACCCCGCAATCAATGTAGGTTTTAAGTTTGCGCGTGCTGCATATACAGCAGCACTATAACCCGCAGGTCCTGAACCTAAGATTACTAATTTAGAATGTCTCTTTTGCATTTCTGATTACCTAAAGTTTATAAGCTACGTTGATTGACACGCTTAGATAATTCTTCTGCCGACTCTTTTCTCTCTGAATAACGATCTGTGAGATACTGACTTTGCCCACGCGTCAATAGCGTGAATTTATACAGCTCTTCCATCACATCGACAATTCGATCATAGAAGGATGAAGGTTTCATCCTGCCATCTTCTTCAAATTCTAAAAAAGCTTTTGGGATAGATGATTGGTTCGGGATAGTGATCATGCGCATCCAACGGCCGAGAATACGCATCTGGTTTAAACTGTTAAAGGACTGCGAACCGCCACTCACCTGCATCAAGGCTAAAGTCTTGCCTTGCGTTGCACGAATTGCACCACCTGCTAATGGTATCCAATCAATTTGTGATTTAAAAATCGAACTCATTGAGCCATGACGTTCAGGTGAGCACCACACCATTCCTTCAGCCCAAGCGAGTAAATCATGCAACTCTTTCACCTTTGGATGTTCTGTGTCTGCATCTTCGGGTAAGGGTAGGCCTTTTGGATGAAAGATTTTTACTTCAGCGCCAAACTGCTCCAAAATACGTCCTGCTTCCATTACCGCCAATCGGCTGTATGAGCGCTCACGGTTTGAACCATACAACAGCAAAATACGCGGTGGATGATCCAGCTCTTTAGCTTGTACTTTTTCTAAAGTAGGTTGATCGAGAAGATTCATATCTACATTTGGGAGAGTCATAGAAATTACACCTCTGCTTTAAAAAACTTTTTTCTAAGCCACAAAGACACGCTAACTAAAGCAATCAATACTGGCACTTCAACCAATGGTCCGATTACCGTAGTAAACGCCACAGGTGAAGCTAAACCAAAAGTTGCAATCGCTACAGCCAGTGCCAACTCAAAGTTATTCCCAGCAGCAGTAAACGAAATTGCTGTTGTTTTAGGGTAGTCATTCCCCATCCATTTGCTCATAAAGAAGCTAATGAAGAACATCACGATAAAGTAAATCGTCAATGGAATGGCAATACGCAAGACATCTAATGGCAAGCTCACAACATCGTTCCCTTTGAGACTAAACATCGCCACAATCGTGAACAATAAAGCCAACAAACTCAGTGGACTGATCTTAGGTAAAAAGACATTTTGATACCAATCAAGACCTTTCGCTTTCACTAGAGTGAATCGTGTAATAAAGCCAAGGAAAAATGGAATTCCCAAATACACTAATACTGCATGAGTAATCGTCCAGAAATCGACATTGATCACTTGCCCTGCAACACCAAAATATGGTGGTAAAAAAGTCAGAAATAACCAAGCATAGGTACTAAAAAACAGAATCTGGAAAATACTATTGAATGCCACCAATGCAGCTACATATTGGTTATCACCACAGGCTAAACCATTCCACACCAAAACCATCGCAATACAGCGAGCTAAACCGATCAAGATCAAGCCTGTCATGTACTCTGGATAGCTATGCAAAAAAATAATGGCTAATGCAAACATCAGTACTGGTGCAATCACCCAGTTCTGTACCAAAGACAAAGTTAAAGTTTTTTTGTCTTTAAACACTTGTGGTAGGGCTGCATAATCCACTTTGGCTAACGGTGGATACATCATCAAAATCAAACCAATCGCAATTGGAATATTGACGGAATCCACACTCATTTTATCCAAAGCGACGGAGGCTTGCGGAAAGAACACACCTATCGCAATCCCCAATGCCATGGCGATAAAAATCCATAGCGTGAGGTTACGATCTAGAAAGGATAATCTTTGTTGAGCCATGATGTTCTCATTCAATATGCGAAATTTGATTGATTGCTGCAATCAAATCTGGGCGAGACATATGAGTAGTATCTAGTGCCAATAAAGCATCTAAGCGGCGGTTGATATGATCAACAGTAACTTGAAATGCTTTTAATTTTTCTTCTTTCGGCAAATCTAAATGTGAAGGATCAGCCAAGCCCCAATGGGCCTTGATCGCTCCCCCCAAATAAAGTGGACACGCTTCCTGAGCTGCTGAATCGCAAACAGTAATCACCACGTCAGGTTGATATTGTTCACAGTCATCAATGGTTTTGCTCCACAAACCATCTGTTGAGAGACCAAGATTTTCTAAAGTTTCTATGGTCAATGGATGTACTTGCCCTGATGGCTTACTACCTGCACTGTATGCTTTCCAACCCTCTGGGGCACGACTATTAAACAGCACTTCTGATAGGATGCTACGGCAACTATTTCCAGTACACAAAAAAAGGAATTTCATATTTTTCTACTCACAATAACTATTGATTTGTTGAAATGAAGGAGCAACTTTTGGCTGTAAATCGGAATTTTTGACGGTATTTAAGACTTCTATACACCAAGTGGGTAAATTAGGATTGAGACTGTAATAGACCCATTGTCCTTGGCGTCGATCTTGTAAAAGACCAGAAGAACGCAGTAAGGCTAAATGCCGTGAAATCTTGGGTTGGCTCAACTCTAGTTTTTCAGTCAAATCACAGACACACTGCTCATTATTCCCAAGAACCAACATGACGATGTTGAATCGCGTTTCATCAGCCAAACATTTAAAGAAATTGATTTGATCCATATTTTCACTCACTCAAACATATGGATATATTAATATTCACATATATCCATGAAGTTTTTATTTTAATCGTTGCCCATTTGCATCAATCACTTGTTCACCATCTTCTTTAGTGAAAGCACCCTTTTGTGGGAGTGGCAGAATTTCTAAAACCAGTTCTGATGGGCGACTTAAACGAGTTCCTAGTTCAGTCACCACGAATGGGCGGTTAATCAAAATTGGATACTGAAGCATAAAGTTAAGCAATTGATCTTCAGTCCAATCCTCTTGATCAATTCCTAAATCTGTATATGGAGCAACATTTTTACGAATCGCTTCTCTCACCGTTAAACCTGCATCCGCGATCATTTGAATCAGTTCATTTTTAGATGGAGGTGTTACAAGGTACTCAATCACTTCAGGTTCAATATTGGTATTACGAATTAATGCCAATGTATTACGTGATGTACCACATTCAGGGTTGTGATAAATCTTAACTTTTGGATTAGCAGACATTTGCTCAAACTCAATTAAATTCACAAATATATTTATATACGAATAAACATATATATGCAAATACATATATTAAATTTTGTAAAATCTTTCCTCAGTATTATTACATCCATGATGTCTTCTCATTTTTCTGACTGTAGTTCTATTTTCCACTTCTAACTTAATAAATATAAAGGGATAGACCAAAATCTACCCCCTAATAAAATTATCGTAGTAACAGGACTGGTTTATTAGTGCTTGTGATCACTTTTGTTGTGGTACTGCCAATAAAAAATTGGCGTATCTTGGAATGACCATAAGCCCCAACCACAATCAAATCGATTTGATGCTGTTCAGCGTAATTGATAATTGCCTTATCAACTTCACCATCCAACGTATTCGAGGTGATATTAAAACCTTGTGATTCAAGTTGCTCTTTTGCCCAAGAGAGCTGATTTTGCATTTCAATATTCGGATTTCCGACATAAACCAAATGTACTGCAAGACCTTTAAGTAATGGACTTGACGCAATGCGTTCAACACATTTTCTTGCAGTTGGACTACCATCAAAAGCCACTAAAAATGAAAGTGGCTTTTGGAATGGAAAGGATGCAATCAATACGGGTTTATGAATAGCACGTACTATACTTTCGATCTGCGACCCAATTTTATCAGAACGGTATTCTGTCTGAGTGCCGTGTTTCCCCATAATCAACACACGAATATCTTCTTCTAATCCAACAACGGTTTCCAATAAACTGCCATGTCTTTGGAAACTATGAGCATCCAGACTGAATTTTTCGAGTACATATTTTTTTGCTTCTCTTAGCAAAACTTTTCCATGCTCAAGTTCAATCTTGCCTTTACGTTCTTCAAGCTCAACCAACTCTTGCAATAGTGTTTCACGGCTACCTAAGCCAATTGCGCCACTCAAATCTTGAGGTGCTTGAGCTTTGGGTGTATCGATTACGTGTAACAGTTCAAGAGGTGCGTTAAGTTTTTGACTCAACCAAGCTGCATAATCACATACGGTATTTGTACCGAGTGAGCCATCTATACATGCAATTATTTTTGACATTGTTCTAACTCCTTTTAGTGATTACTCAAGCGATCTAATGCATCTGGTTTATCGTGAATACCAAATTTTTCAACCATTGTTTGACTTGCTTCATTCATACCGATTAATTCAACTTCAGTACCTTCACGTTTAAACTTAATGACAACTTTATCAACGGCTGCTACGGCTGAAACATCCCAAAAATGTGCTTGGCTTACATCAATCACGACTTTTGAAATCGCTTCTTTAAAATCAAAAGCTGCTGTAAATTTATCGGCAGAGCTGAAGAAGACTTGTCCCTTAACAATGTAAGTTCTCGTATTTTCAGCATCATCCAATACAGATTGAACTGCCATATATCGTTCAATTTTGTTGGCAAAAAATAGAGCTGAAAGTAATACACCAATCAAGACACCGTAAGCTAAGTTATGTGTCGCAACTACGACAACTACTGTAGCAATCATCACGATATTACTTGAGAGGGGATACTGACGAATATTTCTGAGTGAATCCCAGTTGAATGTTCCAATCGATACCATGATCATCACAGCAACTAAAGCAGCCATAGGAATGACTTTTAACCAATCACTGATAAAAACCACCATGATCAGTAAGAATATTCCTGCACAAAAAGTTGATAATCGGGTACGACCACCAGATTTTACATTGATAATCGATTGTCCAATCATGGCGCAACCAGCCATACCACCCATAAATCCTGAAGCAATATTGGCAACCCCTTGACCTTTACATTCACGATTTTTATCACTCGATGTATCAGTTAAATCATCAACAATCGTTGCTGTCATCATTGATTCAAGTAAACCAACAGCCGCTAAAGCTGCTGCATATGGAAAAATAATAGTTAAGGTTTCAAGGTTTAATGGAATATCAGGTAGTAAAAACACTGGAAGTGTGTCTGGCAATTGCCCCATATCTCCCACAGTACGAATGTCTAATCCCAATGTAATTGCTGCAATGGTTAAGACTACGATGGTCACTAAAGGTGAAGGGATTAAGGAGCCGATTTTAGGTATTAATGGAAATAAATAAATGATACCCAAACCAACGGCAGTCATTGCATATACATGCCAAGTTACATTGGTTAATTCGGGTAGTTGAGCCATGAAAATGAGAATTGCAAGCGCATTCACAAATCCAATTACCACAGATTTAGACACAAATCGCATCAAAGCGCCTAATTTTAGGAAGCCTGCGACAATTTGAATGACACCAGTCAGAATTGTCGCTGCTAGCAAATATTCAAGTCCGTGCTCTTTGACGAGTGTCACCATGAGCAAAGCCATCGCACCTGTTGCTGCGGAAATCATTCCTGGTCTTCCACCCACAAATGAGATCACGACTGCAATACAGAATGAAGCATATAGCCCGACTTTGGGATCGACACCTGCAATAATAGAAAAAGCAATTGCCTCTGGAATGAGTGCTAAAGCAACGACAATACCCGAAAGTACATCACCACGGATATTCGAGAACCATTGCTCTCGTACATTGGAAAACATAAAAATAGCCTATTTATATAGTTTTAGATAAAGGCTAGTGATGTGATATATACAACACACAAGCGACTACACCACATCACTAGACAGTGATGAGTTATTTACAAAAAGATGGGTAAATAAACTAGGGTGGAGTCAAAAGCATAAGTGTGTGAATACGAATAGAAATTTAAATTGAATTGTTAGTATAGGTGAACTGAACTAAAATTTCACTCTTTTCTATTTCGCAAATTTATAGAAAACATGAAATATCAAGTAATTTCACACACATATGATTGTATAAAAAATATTCTTTAATTAGGATTTGTCCTTCTGTAAGCTTATGAATAAATTTTTAAAGCGATTTTTCCATTCATCAGGTGTTGCGTATAAATGTTTTATTGCGATCATTTTATGAATGAAATTATCACAGTAGAGTGCCCATTTTTTTATTCCCTTGGCATTTTCTAGTTCAATACAGATTTTTTTAATTTGTTCGCTTGTCAACTTATTCTGAGTAAAAATAAGAAAGGCACAAAATGCTTCATGATTTTTATTTTTATGTATATCGATGAGATAGGAAAATCTATTTTGATCTTTTAAGTCTAATTTTAAGAACAATAATTTTCGCCCTTTATCATAATCAATCCATGAGGGATGCTTGGGTTCAGGCACAAGTTTTTTGATTTGAAGCAAATTAATACTCGCTATCATTTCACCATGTTCATTAATTGCAGACAGATGTTCTAGAGGAGAGTCCATTTCTGAGGCAAGTTCTTGGAGAGATTGAATAATATATTGAATATCAAAGCGCTCATCTCTGCTAGGTGGTGTATCTGTCGTTTCAGATTTTTTGATCTTAGTATTTTGATTACCATAAGGTTCATCAGATGATGTTTCAACCTCTTCTGATTTATCTGAATAAGGTTGATTAGGTGCTCCGACTTCAATTGGATCATTGATTGGTTCATAAAAAGAATACTTCAGAATACCTTGTGTATTTCCAGTTTCCACCTCAGAACGCTTACGATATTCACCGCTTGTTCTTGATGGTGGTTTTTGCGTATTGATGTGCTCATTCTTATTTTGACTTTTTTCACGAGGTCGAGGGTTTTTCTCATCAGGCTTTGAAATAGTATTGGTTAGGTCTTTGTTGACATCAATCATGTGATCGTTAATAGGATCAAATTTTTTCACTCTAGTGATAAAAAAACGAGTCTTATTGTCATCTAGCCAAATTCCTTCTGCTTCAAGGAAAAGCTTTGTGGGATGTGGCGGAAACACAATGGGATACCTTTTGCCTGCACCCTGCTGAAGATGATTAAACTCGGTAATTTCCATACTTCGTTGAATTTTATCAACTATCGTCTGCACATATGGGTTTAAGGCAAGATTAGCAAGAAAAATAATTGCAGTCTCGCCTATATCTTCATATGGTTTTCTGATTTTAATTTTATATTCAACATTATCGTCCACAATTTCTGTTGTATAAGATTCTAAAAAACGATTAATGATGGATTGGCTCGAAGTTCCTAATAAAAGTCCCCTAATATCCTTCCGATTGACGAATAAGCTATGCAAAATATGAATTGATGATGTGATGACTTGAGTTCCATCATTGGAATGCATTAAGCAGTGATTCACTTTACGATATGAATCATTGGTGTATTTAGTGAATGGATAGCCTTGTAGAACATAATCAATTTTATTGGGGAGAAAATAGTTTTTTAATGGAATGTAGTACTCTGACGTATTGGGGATTCTGTCCGTAAGTTTTATGTTCTTAGGTTTATTATTGGAGAAGTCAAAAGAAAATCGTTTTGTGATAAGTTTTCCTGAAAATCTATAGGATTGATCGGTTAAAATATTTCCATCCCAAATACTGCCATGTTGAACAGCATCAAGATCAAGAACTGGAACAAGGAATGTTGAGCACTTATCTAAAAACAACCATTGATCACTTTTTCTAATCTCAATTAATAACACTTCAACAAAAGGATTAGTTGAATCGTTATCTTCGTTTCTAACAAGTCCGCCATATCTATAAACCACTCGACTAATATTATCGTTTGGGAAGCAATCAATAGTCGTTATTTTGTCATTATTAACAGGCATATATTTTTACAAAATGAAAAATTAAAGCTTATAGATAATATAATTTTTATTCTTGCTCTAGTTTATTTGTGTAAACTCTGATTTATTTGTGGAACTGACAACCGCCCCCAACTAGTGCAATTGCTGAGGCTGTATGGTGGGGTGCACGAAAAGGGCGCTGTCCAAAAATATGCGGTGTATTTGAAATCGAATAAATACTCGCAACTTCAAGCGTTTCTTGAGTAGAAAGTGGTGGTAAAATTGAAGGAAGACGTGAGGCGAGTAAAGTCTTACCTGTACCCGGTGGTCCTTTAAAGAGCAGGGAGTGCCCTCCAGCAGCTGCAATTTCCAGTGCACGACGTGGACGTAGCTGACCTTTTACATCAGCAAGGTCAAATTTATACGGCATGTCATGTGAGCGGGAAGATGATTGCACCTGAGATAGCTTGGTATTTCCTAAAAAGTGTTCACAAACTTCTTTTAAATGACTAACCGGATAACACTCAAGATTTGGTAAATGACTAATATCTTGACTATTATCTTGGGGTAAAACAATTTTATGCTGGGCTTGTTGGCAGGCCATTGCCATAGTTAAAGCACCTGAAATAGGTCTTACATGACCATCTAGTGCTAACTCTCCAATAAATTCAAAGTCTTCAGTGCAGTTCTCTGGAAGCTGACCTGAGGCAATTAATATCCCTAATGCAATCGGTAAATCTAAACGTGAACCATCTTTGGGCAAATCTGCGGGAGCAAGATTAATAGTCAGCCGTTTAGTCGGAAACTGAAATCCACTATTAATAATGGCTGAGCGAACCCTGTCCTTACTCTCCCTGACTGCTGCTTCAGCAAGCCCTACGATCGTTAGAGAAGGTAAGCCTTGACTCACATGTACCTCTACTTCAATGAGAGGCGCATGTAAGCCTAAAAGTCCCCGAGTATAAATTTTAGAAAAAGACATCTTCTTGTTCCATTCTGGTGCTTAATTTTTAATCGTTGTAAAGTATAAGTGCGCTACATTGGTGCTTATTTTTTATTCTTTAAAGTTTCTTCTAATAGACTTACTTGTTTTTGTAGCTCTTCTAAACGTTGGTTGGCTAAATGAAGTGCAGTTTTTTGTCTTTCGATTTCTTGTTTAGACACGAGGTCTAATTTCTCGACAGTTTCATTTAATAATGCACGTAAGTTTTTTTCTAAATCTTTTTTAGGCTCGTCAATTTGTTCCAAAATAGCCTGTAATAGAGTTTCTAGCATGAGATATCCAAACTGTTGTATTACCTTATGCTTGCCAGTTTAACACTGCTTGAACCTCGTATATAGGCTTCTTGGCTTTTCCATATTGGATAACGATAAAATGAAATAAAAACAGGACTGCAAATTCATTTTATTTTTAGTAGCTCATCTACATCTTGATAACTAAATAGGTTATAAAGAAAGCTCATGCAAAAGATTCATCTCCTCCAACCTTTGAAATATTGGCATGAAAATTGAACATAAAACCTTACTGGTGAAAAGAAGCCGAAGGAAACAAACATGAAGCTTGTAACTGCAATTGTAAAACCGTTTAAATTGGATGATGTGCGTGAAGCACTCTCTGACATTGGTGTACAAGGGATTACCGTAACTGAAGTTAAAGGTTTTGGTCGTCAAAAAGGGCATACAGAACTTTACCGCGGCGCGGAGTATGTGGTTGATTTCTTACCTAAAGTAAAAATCGAAATTGCGATTAGCGATGAAATGGTCGACGCAGTAATTGAGTCAATTACTCGTGTGGCAAGCACTGGGAAAATCGGCGACGGTAAGATTTTTGTGACTAATCTGGAACAAGTCATCCGTATCCGTACGGGTGAAACAGGACCAGATGCTGTCTAAATTGGCACAAAGCTTGCTGAGCAATAAATAGCTCGCAAATGAGGTTGGGGGACACGAATGAAAAAAATGCTTATGGCGCTGAGTCTAACAGGCGCACTTTTGGGTGGTACTGCCGCTTGGGCAGAAGAGACTGTAACAACACCGACATCTGAGGTTACAGCAACATCAACGTCTGCAGCACCTGCAACATCTGCAGCAGCACCAGCAGCTGCCGCAACTCCGGCAGCTCCAGCACCGACACCAAAACTCGATACAGGCGATACATCTTGGATTTTAGTTTCAACAGCTTTAGTACTGTTGATGACGATTCCTGGCTTGGCATTGTTCTACGGCGGTATGGTCCGTAAGAAAAACGTATTAAGTACCATGATGTTCAGCCTTTCTGCTGCAATTTTGGTAAGTTTGCTTTGGGTGATTGCTGGTTATTCACTCGCGTTCTCTGGCACAGGTGCATACTTTGGTGACTTGTCTAAAGCGATGCTCAATGGCGTAGGTTTTAACGCACTAAGTGGAACAATTCCTGAAAGCTTATTTGTTATTTTCCAAATGACTTTTGCCATCATTACTGTCGCAATTTTGAGTGGTTCGATTGCTGACCGTATGAAATATTCAGCTTTCATGGCCTTTATTACAATTTGGGTACTTGTGGTTTATGCGCCAATTACTCACTGGGTGTGGGCAACAGATGGTTGGTTATTTAAAGCAGGCGCATTAGATTTTGCTGGTGGTACAGTTGTACATATCAACTCTGGTGTTGCAGGTTTAGTCGCAGCTTACATGCTTGGTAAGCGTATTGGCCTTGGCCGTGAATCTATGGCACCGCATAACTTAACTTTAACTGTAATCGGTGCAAGCTTACTTTGGGTAGGTTGGTTCGGCTTCAATGGTGGTAGTGCGTTAGGCGCTGGTGCTCGTGCAAGTATGGCAATTTTAGTGACTCAAGTTGCTGCCGCTGCTGCTGCCTTCTCTTGGTTAGTTGTAGAACGTATGATTCGTGGTAAAGCTTCTGTATTAGGTGGTGCATCTGGTGCTGTGGCTGGTTTGGTTGTGATTACACCAGCAGCAGGTTTCGTCGGCGTAGGCGGAGCTCTAGTGATGGGCTTAATCGGTGGTGTAGTCTGCTTCTGGGGTATTACAGCACTTAAACGTTTACTCAAAGCGGATGATGCATTAGATGCCTTTGGTTTACATGCAGTAGGTGGTATTGTCGGCGCGATTTTAACTGGCGTGTTCTACAGTGATGAAATCATTAAAGCAGCTAGTGTGACTTTAGCACCAACATTTGCAGGCCAATTGTGGGTACAAGTTGAAGGTGTACTTGCAACTATGGTTTACAGCGGTATTGCAACCTTCATTATTCTTAAAGTAATTGATGTGGTGATTGGTCTGCGTGTTAATGCCGATGATGAACGTATGGGTCTGGATTTAAGCCAACATGGCGAACGTATTGAATAATTCATAATATATTTGCTGTACTAAAAACAGTCTTGGGCTGTGATCAAAGCGATGCTTTGATGTGGCTCAGGGCTGTTTTTTTGTCTCATAGAATGCTGGTTCAGTAAGCGTAGAAATTTTGCTACACTAGGTCAAAGTAATTGACCCTATTAAGTCCGCTATGCATTGTCCATTTTGCAACGCCGCAGATAGTAAAGTCATCGATTCTCGGCTGGCCGCAGAAGGCTGTCAGATTCGTCGACGTCGTGAGTGTGTAGTTTGCGGTGAACGTTTTACCACTTTTGAAAGCTATGAAGTGGTGATGCCCCGTGTGATCAAATCGAATGGAAAGAATGAGCCATTCGATGAAGCGAAGCTACGTCGTTCACTTATGCATGCTTTACAAAAGCGTCCAGTGACACAAGAGCAGATCGAAACGGTTCTGAGTGATATTCAATTGCAGATTCGCCGTTTAGGTGAACGTGATGTTAAGTCTAGAACTATTGGTGAAATTGTCATGCAATCTTTATTTGCACTTGATCATGTTGCCTATGTTCGTTTTGCTTCGGTTTATCAAGACTTTCAGGATGTTGAAGCGTTTCGCCGTCAAATTGAGCAAATGCAACAACGTGAACATTAATCATTTGAGATTTATATGTCTGAGTTGAAACAAGATCAGTACTGGATGCAGCAAGCCATTGAACTTGCCAAACGAGGACTCTATTCGACAAAACCAAATCCAAATGTCGGTTGTGTTATTGTCAAAGACAATCAAGTGATTGGTGAAGGTTTTCATCCGAAAGCTGGTCAACCTCATGCTGAAGTTTTTGCGCTGCGTCAGGCGGGTGAACAAGCACAAGGTGCAACTGCTTATGTGACGCTTGAGCCTTGTGCTCATTATGGACGAACCCCACCGTGTGCTGAGGCGTTGGTTAAGGCGCAGGTTAAAAAAGTGGTGGTGGCGTGTCCCGATCCCAATCCGCTTGTTGCAGGTAAAGGTGTTCAGATCTTAAAAAATGCCGGTATTGAAGTAGAAATCGGGATTTGTGAAGATTTAGCAGCCAAACTTAATCAAGGCTTTTTAAAAGCGATGTCTACGGGCATGCCATATGTGCGTTTAAAAGTTGCTTCTAGTTTAGATGGGCGTACTGCAATGGCATCGGGTGAGTCGAAGTGGATTACTGGTTCTGCTGCTCGTCAAGATGTCCAACATTGGCGTGCGATTTCAGGTGCCGTGATTACAGGTATTGATACGGTGATTGCTGATGACTGTCAGCTTAATGTACGGTCACTCCATAATCTTGATATCGAAACAGTTGTGCAGCCAAAACGGGTAATTCTAGATCGAAGAGGGCGTTTACCGCTTACCGCTAAAATTTTAGAAAATCCTGAAACTGTCATGGTGATGGGGCCATATCGTCAGGAACTTGCTGACTTAGGCGTGATACAATTAGAAATTCAGCCTTTAAAAACACTATTACAGGCCTTATCTAAGCAATACCAAATTTATGATGTGCTGGTTGAAGCTGGCGCAACATTGTCTACCGTCTTTTTGCAAGAAGGTTTGGTGGATGAAATGATCAGTTATGTTGCTCCGACTTTATTGGGGCAAAGTGCAAGAGCCATGTTCAACGCAGATTTTGAATATATGGCACAGCAACTTCGTTTTAAACTTCTTGATGTAATACAACTTGATCAAGATATACGCTTAAGGTTAATCCCTACGCAAGAGAAAGTATGAATTCAGAGCCTTCGGTTTACCACAAACGTCGTCATGCAGCCCGCACGACAGACGAATATCTTTTTCATCAGCTTGTACCATACTTGGGTAACAAGCGCCGATTGCTCCACTTGATTTTAGAAGCTCTGGAAATTACAGGGACGCTGAACAGCAAGAAAAAGAATCCTCCGATTTTTGCCGACTTCTTCGCAGGTAGTGGTGTGGTGTCTCGCTTGGCACGTCAAAACGGTTACCGAGTCATTGCAAATGACTGGGAACCTTATAGCCATGCTTTAAATCATGCAATTTTAGCGTGTGTCGATGCACCCGCGTTTAAAGAGCTTGGTGGCTACCAGAAAGCGATTGATTATTTAAATCGTTTACCTGAGGTTAAAGGTTGGGTAACGCATAACCTTTGCCCTCGTAATGATGATGTATACGATCCTTCGCGTGACCGTTTGTTTTTTAAGCGTCGTAATGGTATGCGCATTGATGCGATTCGCCAGCAGATTGCAACATGGCAAGCACAAGGCGCAATTAATGATGTAGAAATGAGTGCCTTGCTTGCGCCATTACTCTATTCGGCAAGTTTTGTGAGTAATACCAGTGGTGTATTTAAAAGCTTCCACCAAGGGTGGGGCGGACGTACACAAACGGCCTTAGAACGAATTAAATCATTGCTGTGGCTCACACCGAGCCGTTTTTGTGAGATTGGTGACCGTAAACGCCCTGCTGCTGAAATGTGGTGTGTAGATGCTCAGCATTTAGCAAACCAGATGAGCGGTTTTGAAGTAGATGTAGCCTATCTTGATCCACCTTATAACCAGCATGCTTATAGTAGTAACTACCATGTTCTAAATGCATTGACGTTATGGGATCAAGTCGATTTACCACCGCCAGATACGAAAGGCTATAAGAGTGGTATTGACCGTGCATGGCGTAAAGAACGTCCAAGTCCTTATAACTCTTCTAAACATGCAAAAGATGCGTATGAAAAATTACTTTCAACCATCAATGCACGTTATATTCTGACCAGTTATTCGACCGATGGTAATATTGAGCCAAAAGACTTACTGATGGCCAATCTGGAGCGTGGAAAAGTCACTTTATTGACTCAAGATGTTCCACGTTATCGCGTAAGTAAACAACGTCAGTCAGAGCGCGCACGTGTGCTTGAGTTTATTGTGATTACAGATACTCATGCCAAACCAGGGCCGCCGTTACGTCAGTTGTTAGGCCAGCTTTACCACTTTGCCGAGCTAGGTGGTGTAGATACTTCAGGTAACAGTACGCAGCTCGCACTTTGGTAAGCGCTGCAATTTAAGCAGTGTAAAAGATTTGGAGATTGAGCCATGTTTACAGGCATTATTGAAAGTTTAGGTAAAGTAGAAAGCCTGCAAAGTGTAGGTGGCGATGTGCGTTTACGTATTCAAACCGATTTGGATATGTCGGATGTACATTTAGGTGACTCAATTGCAACCAATGGGATCTGTCTCACCGTTATTGAGTGGGGAGACAACTGGTACGCAGCTGATGTTTCTCGCGAAAGTTTAAACCGTACCACTTTAAGTAACTGGAAAGTGGGTCAACGTGTCAATGTGGAAAAGGCGATGCTGCCAACAACCCGTTTTGGTGGACACATTGTAAGTGGTCATGTTGATGGTGTAGGTGAAATTACCGTAGTCCGTGAAGATGCTCGCTCAATTTATTATGAAGTGACAGCACCTGTAGAACTTGCTAAATACTTAGCAGAGAAAGGTTCTGTGACAGTAGATGGTATTAGTTTAACCATTAATCATTTACGCGGTAATATTTTAAGTTTGAACTTAATTCCGCACACAGCAGAACGTACCAATATTGGAACCTGGCAAGTCGGTAGCAAAGTTAACCTAGAAGTCGATGTATTAGCGCGTTATATTGAGCGTTTATTACTGGGTGATAAAGCTGCTGAACAAAAAACCGAGTCAAATATTAGTATGGCTTTCTTAGCTGAAAATGGCTTTTTAAAATAAAGTTTTAAATCGCTAAAATAAAAAAACCGGACATATGTTCCGGTTTTTTTATTTTAAAAATTAATGCTTGGTGAGAGTAACCGAGTGTGTGCCTACCCATGGTTTATTATGCTGGGTGCGTGTAATTGAAAACTCCCCTTTTTCTGATGCTCGTGTAAGCAAGATTGAAAGCGAATTAAAGTCATTGTGACTCATATAAAGTTCTTGTGCTGAAAATGTCCATTGCTCACCCTGATTAAGCTGCTCAAGTTGCATTGAAATCTGATGTGGAATGTCCATTTTTACCCTCATTAATTTTCATAAATACACATACGTTATTCTAATAATTATTTGAACTAAAAGAATATTATGCATGACTATTTTGTGACAATTAAATGTCATTTTTATGACAAGGAGCGTTGTATAAACTTTACTTTTCTATTTTTTCATCAGAAAACTTAGAATTTTTTAAAATATATTCAATTTCTTCTTGAGCTGCCGAATTTAGCTTAGCTCGGAAAGCCGTAACAGACTGTTCAATTAAGCTCTCAGCTTCAAGTTCTAAACGAATGCGTAAACTTTCAAGCTCAGATAAGATTTGATCATCGGTAATGCTAAGTTTTACGCCAGAAGAGTAGTTCACTGCTGGTGTTTCAGGGTTTTTCTGGTAACGTGCAGTTTGTTCAGCAACTTCTTGTTCTAAATGACTGCGGAAAGCTTGTAGAGCTTGAGTTTGTTCACTAAATTTACGAACTTCGTCTGCTTGTAATTCAGCAGCATAGGCTGCTTCCATTGCGCGCTTATCTGCAAGAGACTTTTCTAAAGCAAGCTGACGACGAATACGTGCCTGTTCGATTAACTCTGCTTTTAAGTCAGCATAAGCTTTTTCAATGTTTTGCTGTGATTCTAGCTGTGCCTTCTCATCATTGAGTACCCAAAGTTGAATAGGTGTCTGAGGCTCTAATAAATCACAAATACGTGCCAAATCCTGTTGATAGGCATGACGGACAGCTTCAGGCGCATTTAACCATCTTTTTTTAAAATCTTGCCCGACATTTAATGCCACCACAGTTCTCCTTTGCTCAACAGTATCTACATTTTAGCGCGTTATAATTTAAAGGTTCGAGGTTCTATACCTAAACGACGATACATTTTAAATTTTTCTCGGCCAATTTGCTTGGCTGCTTCATTATTTTCAACAATTTCTATAATGTGGCTAAAATGATTCACTTGTTCAAGTGCATGATTGTTAAAATTAAATACCAACCAGCCTTGTTCAGAAGGTTGTTTAGCCGAAATACATACTGCTGCGTCTGTCTGATCAATCCCATGCGCAATGAAACTGGTCGGATCAAAGCTCCACAATTTTTCATCAAGTGTTTGTTGTAACTGTACATCTGGGCAATACCACCAGATGTTTGAATGCTTTAGTAAGATCTTTCGACATAAACGGCAAGCACTATCGACTTGCCGTTCTTCACTGGTTTCAAACAGATAAAAGCTAACTTTAACCATTCGTATTTACACGGTTAGCCAAGAATTGCATAAGTAGTGGTACTGGACGACCAGTCGCACCTTTTGCTGTACCTGATAACCACGCTGTTCCTGCTACATCTAGATGAGCCCAACGATAGTCACGAGTAAAACGCTCAAGGAAGCAGGCTGCTGTAATTGCACCACCGTGTGGTCCACCAATGTTAGCGATATCTGCAAAAGGTGAGTCCAATAGTTCTTGATAATCATCAATCACTGGCATGCGCCATACACGGTCGAATGACTGCTCACCAGCTTGTTGTAGCTCAGTTGCTAAAGCATCGTCAGGAGAGAATAAACCGCTTAACACTTTACCTAATGCCACTACACAAGCACCAGTTAATGTTGCGATATCAATCACAACTGCCGGATTGAAACGTTTGATATACGTTAACGTATCGCAAAGAACTAAACGGCCTTCAGCGTCAGTATTTAAAATTTCAACAGTTTGGCCGCTCATGGTCGTTACGATATCGCCTGGGCGGGTCGCTTTACCCGAAGGCATATTTTCTGCTGCTGCAATCGCACCTACCACATGAATTGGAAGGCGTGCTTCACATAGTGCGCGAATCGTACCAAGTACAGAGGCTGCACCACACATATCGAACTTCATTTCATCCATGCCAAGGCCTGGTTTTAAAGAAATACCGCCTGTATCAAAAGTAACGCCTTTGCCGACAAGTACGACAGGGGCTTGTTCAAGCTGTGCTTGGTATTCAAGAGTGACAATACGACCCGGACGCTCAGATCCTTTACTCACAGCAAGGAAAGCATACATGCCTAAGTCAGCCATTTGCTGCTCATTTAAGACAGTCACTTTGAGTAAATCAGGGAATTCTGCTGCTAAAGCTAAAGCCTGTTCAGCCAAATATTCAGGGAAACAGATATTACCTGGACGGTTACCTAAGTCACGCGCAAAAGATTGACCAGATTGTACGGCATGTACTAAAGCAAGTTGATTTTCATTAAGGCTAGTATGTGGACTAATTAAATCAACTTGTTGTAACACAAATTCATTTTTTTTCGATTTAAACTCATCATAACCATAAGCTGCTTGAGTTAAGCTTAATGCAAATAAATAATGGTATTCGACAGGTAATGCAGCAATATCAATTGCGATATGCTTAAATTTATTTTGTGTCGATTTGATAATGGTTTGCGCCAATTTTGCTAACTTAACTGCTTGAAGTTCAGCTGCTTTTCCTAAACCAATTAGTTGGCTGTGAGGTTGAGTGCTAAGCTGACCAAATAATGGCAGTGTCTCATTGAAGTTAGCTTTATATTGAGTCGCCGTAAGAATACTTTCTAGGTTATTGATTTGATATGTATTGAGGTTGCTTTGTAGCTGTTCTGAATCAACTAAAACCCACAAAGATTCATTAGATGTTTGTTCAGGAAAAGTTGTATAAGTTGTAAATTTCATGGCTGCCGTGATTGCCTATAGAAAGTTATGTTGGATTAAAACATTGAAACACTTTCAAGCATAGCGTTGCAATGTGCGGTTTTATATTTTTAACATTCGGGTAAACTAGCGTTCGTCCCGTTTAGCCTTTTGGAAGTATTAATTTGATTATTCGGCGTTATCTCGTCAAGCAAGTTGTCTCTACCTCATTGGTGGTCATCGCATTATTGACCCTAATCATGATGGGTGGTCGTCTGATCAAATACTTTGGTGTGGCGGCACAGGGGCGTTTAGATGCAAGTATTTTATTTAGCATCATTGGATACCGTTTACCTGAATTTTTAACCCTCATTTTACCACTGGGATTTTTTATTGGTTTAATGTTGGTATTTGGTCGTTTATATGTTGACCATGAAATGGCTGTCTTGAATGGTAGCGGGGTAAGCCGTCATCAATTGGCACGCTTACTCATTCCAATGACACTGGTTTATATGGTTTGTCAGTCTGTGCTTATGCTGTGGATGACGCCGTGGGGACTACGTGAATTTGAAAAATTAACAACGACCCAAGCTGTACGGACAGGCTTTGACTTGGTTCGACCAAGAGAGTTTATTTCTTCAGGACCTTATACGATTTATGCAGGTTCACTGTCGGAAGACCGTAAAAACCTCAAAGATATTTTCTTTTACCAGCGGGCTGCCAAAGAAGGCAAACCAGATGTCATGATTTTGGCGAAAGAGGCGACACGTGTTGAGGTTGCCAATGATACTGCCAATGTCGTCGATCTGGTTCAAGGGCGCCGTTATGAAATATATCCGGGACAACCTAAATATACGCAAGCAGAGTTTCAGTCTTATCGTTTAAGACTTGAGAATGATAAAGACGTCAAGTTTGAGAGTAGTGACGTAGAGGCACTTCCAACCTCTAAACTATTGGCTAAAACAAATGATCCAGTCATTAGAAGTGAATTAGGTTGGCGTTTATTCGGTCCGTTTACCATTATTGTTGCTCTCATGATGTCGGTTGCGTTGTCTGAGGTGAGTCCTCGACAAGGTCGTTATTATCGTCTCATTCCATCTATTTTTATTTTTGCGAGCTTGATTGTACTTATGATTGCGATTAAGACTCGTATTAGTAAAGGTGAGCTCGATATTTGGGCGTATCCAGCGGCTTTATTGGTTTATGCAATTGCAGCTGCCTTATTTTCTCGTAAACAGAAATTAGGGCCGAAAATCAAGAAACAGATCAAGCGAGTGAAATTATAATGTTAGCACGTCGAATAGTCGCCAAATATGTGACGAAAACCACTGCGCTTGCAATGTTTGGTACCACCATTGTCTTATCTGTTTTGCAAGTCTTGTTTACCTATTTAGGTGAACTGGGTGAGTTAAAGCCTGACTATAATGCATGGCAAGCTTTTATCTATGTGTTATGGGGTGCTCCTCGTTATCTATATGAAATTTTGCCTATTTCAGCCTTAATTGGTGCGGTAATTGGATTAGGCGCTTTAGCATCCAACAGTGAACTCATCGTGATGCGCTCGGTTGGGATCAGCTTATGGCGTATTGTGGGCTGGGTAATGCGCTCAGCTTTGCTACTGATTGTTTTATCTTTTGCGTTAAGTGAATGGGTTGTTCCCTATACCAATGAGAAAGCACAAAGTATCAAAAGTCATCGTTCAGTTGCTGCTCTAGGCGAAGTAAAAGGCTATTGGTCAAGAGAAGGGCAACGCTTTATTTATATTGACTATGCGAACTCACAAGGAAACTTAAGAGATATTCAGGTTGTCGACTTTGATAAAGAATATCACTTGCAGTCTGTAATTAATGCAGAGCAAGGAAAGTTTATTAAAGACGGTCAATGGTCTTTGCAAAAAGCCAGCCAGACAGACATTCTTACAGATGGTAATTCGATACTAAATAATCATGATCAGCAGTCTTTAGGGTTGGCTCTACAACCTAAATATGTCCACATGGTGACTTTAGACCCTGAAGACTTATCTCCAAGTCAGCTCATTAGTTTTATGCGCTATATGGATGAATATAGCCAAGTTCCTAAAACTTACCAATTGGCTTTCTGGCAAAAAGTTGCTTCTCCATTTTCATTGATTACACTTGTATTAGTGGCTTGTTCTTTTATTTTTTGTCCACTGCGTCAACAGTCAATGGGCTTTCGTTTGGTGATCGCACTCTTTATCGGTTTAGGCTTTTATTACTTACAAGATTTCTTGGGTTACGCAAGTTTGGTATATGCACCTTCTCCAGCTTGGTTTGTACTTGTACCTATTATTTTAATGTTTGGTGCCGGAAGTTACTTACTTTACCGTGCCCGCTAATTCGAAAGAATATGAATGGCTTTCTCAATGATCTGCATTGGTGAAAGCCATAGGAAAAAATAGAGTCTTCACCGAAAATTCGGTAAGATATTGCGATGAAATTGTAGACAAAAGAGAAATTGATTATGACGGATGCAACTGCTGGCAAGATCCCTCACGTTCTGGTCATTATGGATGGTGTTGGACACCGTGAAGCGATTGAAGATAATGCTTTTCTTGCAGCAAAAACCCCGAATTTAACTGCAATGAAAGCAAAGCATCCAAATAGTCTGATTTCTGGTTCTGGCGAAGATGTAGGTCTACCTGACGGACAAATGGGTAACTCCGAAGTTGGCCATATGAACCTTGGCGCTGGCCGTGTGTTGTACCAAGATTTTACCCGTATTACTAAAGACATTCGTACTGGCGACTTTTTTAAACATGAAGTGTTAATTGACGCTGTTGAAAAAGCAAAAGCGGCAGGCGGTGCAGTTCATATTATGGGCCTACTTTCTGAAGGTGGTGTTCATTCACACGAAGACCATATTGTGGCAATGTGTGAGCTTGCATTAAAACGTGGTGCAAAAGTTTACCTTCATGCATTCCTTGATGGTCGTGATACTCCTCCACGTAGTGCTCAACCTTCATTAGAAAAATTAGACGCTTTATTTGCTCAATATGAAGGCAAAGGACGTATAGCAACTATGATTGGTCGCTATTTTGCAATGGATCGCGATAATCGTTGGGACCGCGTTGAACAGGCTTACCGTTTATTGACTGAAGGTGAAGCTGTTCGTACCGCAAATACTGCAGTTGAAGGTTTAGAGCTTGCCTATGCAGCGAATGAAAATGATGAGTTTGTAAAAGCAACTCGTATTGGTGATGTGGCCAAAGTTCAAGACGGCGATAGCGTTGTTTTCATGAACTTCCGTGCTGACCGTGCTCGTGAAATTACGCGTGCATTTGTTGAAAAAGACTTTGCTGGCTTTGAGCGTAAAGTTGTACCGAACCTTTCTAAATTTGTCATGTTGACGCGTTATCAGGCAAGTATTGATGCACCTGTGGCATATATGCCTGAAGAGTTGAAAAACTCACTTGGTGAATATTTATCTTCTCTTGGTAAAACACAATTACGTATTGCTGAAACAGAAAAATATGCCCATGTGACATTCTTCTTTAGTGGCGGCCGTGAAGATGAATACCCAGGTGAGAAGCGTATTCTCATTCCATCACCAAACGTTGCAACATATGACTTAAAGCCTGAAATGAGTGCTTATGAAGTAACTGATGAACTCGTTAAGGCAATTAACTCAGGTGAGTACGATTTACTTGTTGTGAACTTTGCCAATGGTGATATGGTAGGTCATACAGGCGTATTTGATGCTGCGGTTAAGGCCGTTGAAGCGGTTGATACATGTTTAGGTCGTGTATACGAAGCTGTGATGGCGAAAAAAGGCCACATGCTTATTACTGCTGACCATGGTAACGTTGAGCAAATGCAGGACTATGAAAGTGGGCAGGTTCATACTCAACATACAACAGAGCTTGTACCGTTCATTTATGTTGGTCCAACACAAGCGACTATTGCAGAAGGTGGTGTACTTGCAGATGTTGCACCGACCATCCTTAATCTAATGCAGATTCCTGTACCTGCGGAAATGCAAGGTCGTAATCTGATTACATTATCTGCATAAGCGATAGGTGACTAAATGCTGCAACACAATATATATAAAGCTTTTTTTGGTAGTGTATTGATGTGTTGCAGCCACCTTGCTCTTGCTGCTCCTGTTGTAAAAGAAAAATTATCGCCTCAGCATGCTGATTCACAAGAATCTGAAGAAAGTTATGCAGAAGTCCCTATTGAATCGATTCAGCAGTTTGTACAAATTTACGGAATTGTTCGTGATAACTATGTCGATGAAAAATCGGACGATGCTTTATTTTTACAAGCAATTAAAGGCCTTGTTAGTGGTCTAGACCGTTACTCACGCTATTTGTCAGCTGAAGAATATCGTCAACTCATTCAATATACCGAAGGCGACCTTGCTTCGGTTGATTTCGCGTTAAGTCCAGAAGTACATATTCATAAATGGATGATTCGTGACCTGAAGGCGGGTTCAGACTCATATAAATTAGGCTTAAGAAATGGCCAAACTATTTTAAAGATCGACAACCAAGAGCTTAAGAATCTAACGCAAGATCAAGTATTTGGTTTGCTTTATGGATCGATAGGGTCAACACTTCAAGTACAGACAGAAGAGTCAAATACCCCAATCAGTTTGGTTCGTAATAAAAAGATTGAAACCGATATTGAACCTGTCATGTTACATAATCAGGTATTAGTCTTAAAAATTAGAGTATTCCAGCAAGATACTGCCAATGAGATTAAACGTTTAATTGAAGAAAATAGTTCTTCGCGTTTAAAAGCCGTATTAATTGATTTACGAAATAACCCAGGCGGGCTGTTATCTGCTGCTGTTGAGTCAGCCGATTTATTTTTAAATCATGGCATTATTGTCTCTACAAAAAGTCGTTCGGAAGGTAACCAGCAATTTCAGGCTTTACCGGGCAATGATTTTCAAAATATAAAAGTCGGTATTTTAATTAATCACCGATCTGCATCGGCTGCAGAAGTTTTTACTGCTGCAATGAAAGAGCATCAACGTGCTTGGGTCATTGGTGAGAAAAGTTATGGAAAGGGCGTTGTACAAAAGCTTTTCCCTTTACCAAGTGGGGCAGCTTTACAAATGACGGTCTCACATTACTACACGCCAAATGGTAATATGATTGAAGGGCAAGGTATTCAGCCTAACCAGACTTATCCCTTACCTCCAGAAATGAAAGAAGAAGTGTATTTAGATCGTGTTGCCGATCTACTTCTAAAAAGGAAGTAAGCTTTATACTTCCTGTTCAGTTTCAGTATCTAATCCAAATTTCTTCAAACGATAGCGTAAAGAACGAAACGTCATTCCTAGTTTTTTAGCTGCTAAAGTTCTGTTCCAATGGGTCATATTGAGTGCATTGAGCAAGATATCTTTTTCAATACTTTCTAAATAACGTTCTAGACCCTCACTTGGTAATTTTTTTACAATCTGTGGCGTAGCTACGGGATTCTGCAAGCTTTGAGATACCGTTGCGATTGAATTAGAAATATTTGCTCTTAAAGGGGCTGGGTGCAAATGCGGTACATCAATATTGGCATCGTCACTTAAAGTAATTGCTCGCTCAATCATATTTCTTAATTCGCGAACATTGCCGGGAAAGTGTTGTTGTAGCAGATAAGTTTCAGCAGCCTCAGTTAATTGTTTAAGTGGGGTTTCCCACTCCATACAAATTTTCTGAATAAAGTGATTCGCAAGTAACAAGACATCTTCACCACGTTCGCGTAAAGGCGGTAACATGAGATCCATAACATGGATACGGAAGAATAAATCCTGACGGAATTTGCCTTGTCTAACCAATAAATCTAAGTCTTGATGACTTGCACTAATTACCCGAAAATCAACATCAATTTCCTGATCGGAACCGACAGGACGGATCTTTTTTTCTTGTACCGCACGGAGCAGTTTAACCTGCATACTCAATGGTAATTCGGCAATTTCATCTAAAAATAAACTACCGCCATGAGCCGATAAAATTAGGCCTTGTTTGTCTTGCGTGGCTCCAGTAAAGCTACCTTTTTTATGCCCAAACAGCTCACTTTCCATGAGTTCGGTTGGAATAGCGCCGCAGTTAATCGCAATAAAAGGACCTTCACTACGGTTGCTCAGTCGATGAACTAGGTTAGCAACGACTTCTTTACCTGTTCCAGACTCACCCGTAACAAATACTGGTGCTTGAGAGCGAGCAATTTTTTTAATTGCGATGCGTAATTGTTGAATAGGTAGAGAACGACCGATTAATAATTTGTTTTCTAAAGCACTCTCGGCAAAATCATGCTCTGCTTTTTGCCGATTCAAGGCTTTCTGTAATAACTGATCTAGATGTACTTGGTTGATGGGTTTGCTTACAAAATCAAAAGCACCTGCTTTTAATGCTGCAATTGCAATATCCATATTGCCGTAGGCAGTTAAAACCGCAATGGGTGTGTTGGTGTAATTTTGAGAGACATGTTTGACTAAATCTAACCCACTTCCATCGGGTAGGTTTAAATCGGTTAAACATGCATCGTAATGAAACTGTGTGAAGAGTTGTTTGGCCTGTTCAACCCGATAAGCAAGATGTGTTTTAATCCCCATTCGTGCAAGTGTCATTTGCATTAAAAGGCACAAATCTTCTTCATCGTCTACAAGCAAAACGAGTGGTTGCTGTTCTGCCATTTCCCCAAAAACCTAATAAAAAATCAATATATTATTGGGCATTCTATTCTGAAGCATGCCCCTTGTTTTTGCTCTACATAGGTGAGCTTTGCATGGTTTGCCTCACAAAAACTATGAGACAAGTATAATCCTAAACCAGTTCCATTAATTTCGGTACTAAAAAATGGTTTAAATAATTGAGATATATCACGTTTTGAAACACCTTCACCGTAATCGATCACATCAATATAAATTTTATTTGTTTGTGAATGAATGTTGATCATGACATTCGGTGAGTCGGGTGCATTGTGCCGTAGAGCATTTCGCACCAGATTGATCATGACTTGTCTTAATTGTTTTTCGTCAAATAAAAATTTTAAAGAACGATCAGAAATTTTGAGCTGAATTGAATGCTTAACGTCAGATAAATCTTCATCGAGTAATGTATTTATAAAGTAGTTTAAGTCAATCTGAATGGGGTGTGTTCTTTCACTACGAGCAAGTCCTAAGGTGTCTTGAACAATACTATCAATGCGTTTGGTCTGTTTGCCAATCATATGGCGTAAAGTATTTTGTTGTTCTGGGTCGCTGTCTTTAAGTAGCTCATTTGCTTGAACAATTGCAGCAAGGGGATTGCGAATTTCATGTGCAATACTTGCTGAGAGTTGCCCTAAAGCGGCAAGTTTGAGCTGCTGTGCTTGCTGATTAATTTGCTGGGCATCTTGTAAAATAAGCAGTGTTAGCGCTTGTTGCGGAACTAAAAGATGCTGCACTTTAATATTAATAGAATAGGCTGATAGCCGAGACTCAAAAATAAATCGATCACCTTCTTGTAAGTCACCAAACTTCAATATTTCAAATAAATCAGCATGCCATTTAGCCAAAGGATATTTTTCATTGGCAAACTGGGGAGGAATGCCAAGCAGTGAGCAAGCGGCCGGATTACTGACAACGATGTCGTAGTTTTCATCTAAAACTAAATAGCCTTCTTCGATTTGTTCTAAGATATAACGGTTAATATTTTGTAGTTGATAGAGTTCTATTGATTGGTGAAAGGTGAGTGCTTCAAGTAATTTAAAGCGCTGGACCGCAATTTGTCCGATTCCGTGTACTACAAAAAATAAGAAGGCCAGTAGTGCACTATTACCGATCGTGTTTAGATTGCTGTAGTCGAACAAACTACCCACGAAGCGCTGGTAAATAACCGCAATGATCGCAAGTAAGGTAATGATCAAAGACATTCTTGCGCTGAGCAAAATTGCCGAGGTAAAGATTGCAATTACATAAAGTAGACTAAGCTGTAAATTTGGTTCACCAACAGAAAAAGTCAGTAAACTCAAACAAATAACATCGACAATAAAAAATAAAGCAAGCTGACGTGTTGCTTGAGTCGCAACCAATTTAAAGCCTAACAACTGGACAAGGCTTAAGAGCGAATAGCCGAGTAGTGTGTAGAAATATAAAGCAGGGTGCTGCAAACTATTGTCGGTTTGAGCATTGGTTGAAACCAAAATAATAGTCAGGCTAACCGCAATAATAAGACGGTATAAACCATACCAAGTGCCCAAACGAAAAATCGTATGGGACAGGGATGAATTTAAAGGAGAGTGCATGTAAGTCTGATTATGGTTTGATCAGACCGTAACGAATCGCAAGGTGTGTGAGTTTTACATCACTATCAATTCCTAACTTTTCAAAAATACGATAACGGTAAGTATTTACAGTTTTCACACTCACAAAAAGTTTATCGGCAATTTCTTGTGCGCTAATACAATTGACGACCATCATCGCAACTTGCATTTCCCGCTCTGATAGAGAATCAAAAGGGGATTGTTGAGTGTCGGATAAATAAGAGCTTGCTAGTTGCTCGGCAATATCGGCACTAAAATATTTACCGCCCTGCATGACTTTATTAATTGCACGTACCATCTCGGCAATTGGCGCACCCTTGGTGATATAGCCTTTTGCACCAGCTTTTAGCAATAAAGATGGGTAGGGTTCTTCAGCAAGGCCACTTACAGCAATGACTTTGGTCTCTGGGGCTGTTTGTAATAAACGACGAGTTGTTTCTACACCACCGATGCCCGGCATGTTGACATCAAGTAGTACGACTTGCGGATGTTGCTGGCGAACGATAGCAATTGCTTCTTCCCCAGATTCGGCTTGTCCAATTACCTCAACATCTGCATGATCTTCTAACATACGGCAAATACCCGTACGTACCAGTTCATGGTCATCGACAACTAAAACTGTAATCAAGAAGACCTCCTTTCTTTCAAAAAACAAGTTTTTTGTTACATAAAGCAAAATAAGCTTGCAATGGAATGACAAAATTAGCAATCCTATTCTTCTATAGTGAGCGAATAGTTGTGCACAATTGTGTCGGTAAAGCTTTATACCTTATATCCCAAATGTAAGGCATAATGATAGTAAGCGCAAATGTGTGTCACCCTGAGTCGAGTATTGTGCCGTGAAAAATTCTAAAAAGTCTTTAATGCATGTGCTAAGCATGTCTATTTTGCTTAGTTTGAGTTCAACAAGCTTTGCAGAACTCGTCAATAACCCGTCCTCAGGGAGTACTGGTACTGCAAGTTTAAATTGGTCAGCAGCGGATGCTAGTCAGCTTTTAAATGATGAAGATGATGAGCCGACGCCGCAAGGTTCAACTTCTGTAACTACAACTTTACGTGGCAGTAATGCACCGAAAGTTATTAGCTCTACACCTAGAGTTGCTCCAATCCGTGATACTGGAGGTTATAACGCCCAGCCGAGTGTCAGTGCACGTGCTGCACTTGTGATGGATGCACAAACAGGTGAGGTCCTTTATAGTAAAAATACCAACGCATCGGTACCGATTGCGTCTATTACCAAATTAATGACAGCAGTTGTAACGGCAGATGCGCGTTTAAACATGTCAGAAGAAATTACACTTGAGCAAATCGATTTTGCTGGTGCAAATGGTAAAAACTCAAGCTCAACCTTACGTGTTGGCGACAAGATGAACCGTGCAGAAGTTCTTCTGTTTGCTTTAATGAAGTCTGAAAACCCAGCAGCGGCAGCTTTAGCGCGTACTTATCCGGGTGGTCGTCCTGCATTCGTAGCAGCGATGAATGCGAAAGCACGTTCTTTGGGTATGAGTGCAACTCATTATTATGAATCAACTGGTTTAGACCCACGCAATGTCTCTTCTGCACGTGACTTGGGGATTTTGGCGAGTACAGCATCTCAGTATGGTTTGATCCGTCAATTCTCGACAACACCGACTTATGATTTTAACTTGGGTTATCGCGTATTGAAATCTAACAATACCAATGCTTTAGTGCGTAATGGTGGTTGGAATATCAACTTATCTAAGACTGGTTATATTAATGAAGCAGGGCGCTGTGTTGTGATGCACACAACTGTAAATTCGCGTCCAGCAGTCATTGTATTGCTTGGTGAACCAAGTACACAGGCGCGTAATAACGATGCAACTAACTTATTAGGTTGGTTAAGTAATTTGCCAAAACGTATTTAAGTTAAATATTTTAAAAACGCTTCTTAATAGAAGCGTTTTTTTATGCCATTTTAAACAGCATAAAAAACGGCTGTTTAATACAGCCGTTTTTTATAAAAATTCAGATTTTACATATTAGATAAAATTGAATCTTTTACTTGATCCATTGTTGCATCAATTGACAACATCACTGCATCAGCACATTGTTTGATTGCAGTATCAGGATCTTTCAAGCCATTACCAGTTACTGTACATACGATGACAGAACCTTCAGCAATTTTACCCGCTTTAATGTCACGGATCGCACCACCGATAGAAGCAGCAGACGCTGGCTCAACAAATACACCTTCATACATAGAAAGTAAGCGTTGAGCTTCTAAAATTTCGCTGTCTTGAAGTTCATCAAACCAGCCTTTAGAGTCGCGTACCACAGCTTTTGCATGGTTCCAGCTTTGTGGATTACCAATACGGATTGCAGTTGCAACTGTTTCAGGGCTTTCAACTGGAGCACCACGTAAGAATGGAGCTGCACCAGAAGCTTGGTAACCTACCATTGTTGGTAAGCCTTCTGGTTTAGGACCGGTAAATTGATCGGTCGCAGCATCATAAATCACTTGTTCGAACTGATCAGCAGGTTGGTTTGCTACAGCTTCTGTATAACCCATCCAGTGAGCTGTAATGTTACCTGCGTTACCTACTGGCAAACAGTGATAGTCAGGTGCACGGCCTAAAGCTTCAACGATTTCATAAGCAATCGTCTTTTGACCTTGCAAACGGTAAGGGTTGATTGAGTTTACAATCGTTACAGGAGCTTGATCAGCCACTTCTTTTACTAGACGCATACCATCATCGAAGTTACCACGGATTTGCATAGTGATCGCACCATACATCATGGCTTGAGCCATTTTACCCATCGCGATTTTGCCTTCTGGAATCAAAACAAATGCTTTGATACCAGCACGCGCAGCGTATGCGGCAGCGGCAGCAGAAGTGTTACCTGTAGATGCACAGATAATTGCTTTAGAACCTTCTTCAACCGCTTTGGTTACAGCCATGGTCATACCACGGTCTTTAAATGAACCAGTCGGGTTTAAGCCCTCATATTTCACATAAATTTCAACATCTTTGCCAATAATACGTGGAATATTCTCAAGTTTAATGAGAGGGGTGTTGCCTTCACCCAAAGAGATAGCACGAGTAGTTGCCGAAACTGGCAAACGGTCACGATAACGATCTACAAGACCAGTATAACGATTGGCATTAGACATGATGGTGTTCCAATTATGAGGTGAAGCGGGAGAGGGAATCTTTCCCTCAACCTGATTAACTATCGAGCGATTCTAAACGAATTCTTACGATTTCGCCACGAATTGCAGGTAATGCTTGAATTTGCGCAAGAGCGTCATCCATTTTTGATTCAACGATTGGATCGGTCAAAATTACGATTGGAATGAGGTCTTTTAAGCGTGATTGTTGCATGATGGCATCAATACTGATTCCGGCACGGCTTAAGATGGTTGTTACATCTGCAAGTACACCAGTCTGATCTTCAGCATTTAAGCGGATGTAATAACCTGTAGTCATTTGTTCACGGCTTAAAATTGGCATATTTGTTAATGCTTCGAAAGCCAGTTGAGGAATTGTACCTGCACCATCTTCTGTATAAGAGATATCACGAACAATATCAATCACATCGGCAACGACCGCAGAAGCTGTTGGACCAGCACCAGCACCAGCGCCGTAGTACAGCGTTGGACCAACGGCATTGGCTTGAACTAAGACAGCATTTTTAACGCCGTTTACGTTGGCAATAAGCTGCTCATCTGGAATAAGCGTTGGGTGAACACGTAACTCAATACCATGTTCAGCACGACGTGCAATACCTAAATGTTTAATGCGGAAACCAAGTTCTTCGGCATATTTCACATCTTGCGCAGTGATTTTGCTGATACCTTCGGTATAGACTTTATCGAACTGCAGAGGAATACCGAACGCACAAGACGCTAAAATTGTAAGCTTATGTGCAGCATCAATACCTTCAACGTCAAAAGTTGGGTCTGCCTCTGCATAACCGAGTTCTTGAGCTTCTTTTAATACATCATCAAATGCACGACCTTTCTCACGCATTTCAGTCAGAATAAAGTTACCTGTACCATTAATGATGCCTGCTAACCATTCGATATGGTTTGCAGCAAGGCCTTCACGAATCACTTTAATAATTGGAATGCCGCCAGCAACTGCTGCTTCATAAGCAATTTGGACAGCGTTGTCTTCTGCTGCTTTAAATAGTTCATTGCCATGTTCAGCGAGTAAAGCTTTGTTTGCAGTAACAACTTGTTTACCGTGCTTGATGGCTTCCATAATGACTTCGTAAGCAGGGTGAATACCACCCATCACTTCTACAACCACATCTACATCGGGTTGACGAACGATATCAAGTAAGTCTGCGCTTTGTTTAATCCCTTCTAATTCGAGATCTGGACGAGGGCGACGTGTTCCAACGTGGGTAATTTGAATTTCTCGACCGGTGCGACGTTTAATTTCAGCGGCATTTTCTTGTAGTAGTTTAAGGGCTCCTCCACCTACGGTACCTAGACCGAGTATTGCCAGGCGAACTGGTTTCACGTCACACTCCATATCATCATTGAATCATTTAATTGAAGCTAGATCATAGCTAAAAAAAACGCCAGACTCTAGCGCTTTTCGTGCCTGTTCAATCAATTAGAGTGCGATGTTCGGAAAAGCAGAGTAGATCAGTCTTTAAACACTGGCATGTAAAGAACTATTTGTTGAAAAAATAAAGCGCTGCAATAAGAGCAGCGCTTTGTGTACAAGATAACTGGTGAACTATTCATCAAAATTGAGAATATTATTTATCCAGACGTTTAACTAACTCATCTGGTGTTAAGTAGCCACCGAGATATTGTCCATCGACGTTGTAGATGGCTGGAGTACCATTTACGCCCATGTTTAAACCAAGTTGATATTGTTCGCGAACAGGATTTTTACATTGAGCAGGTGGAATGCTAATGCCTTGTACAGCTTGATTAAATGCAGCTTTACGGTCTGCACTACACCAAACGGCTTCCATCGTTGGCATAAATTGTTCGCCGCGCGGCCACGCAATGTAACGAACCTCAATGCCTTTCTCATTAATCTCGGCTAAATGCTCATGTAGTTTGTGGCAATAAGGACAACTTGCATCGGTAAACACATAAATTACATGTTTAGCTTTACCACCCTTAGCTGGATAAACAATCAAATCTTCATTTTTTAAAGCAGCAAGGTGCTTTTTGTTTTCTGATGCTTGAAGGTTGTCGCCAATATTATGCAGCTCTTTACCGCCTAAACGGATGACATCACCTTGAATAAGGTACTTACCATCACTTGTCGTATAAACAGAAGTCATACCTTCAAGGTTTACCCAATATAAATTAGGTACTTCAGTCGGTTTGATGTCTAAAATTTTGACGTTGATGTTTGCATTCTTAAATTGTTTTTGCAAAGTTTCGATTAAACGCTGTTTAGCATTACGTTCAATGATGGTTGAAGCTTCCCCAGTAGCAGGTGCGGTCGCTGTGAGCGCATCTTCTTTTTGTGGTTTGTTTTCTTTAGAACAAGCACTGAACAACAAGCTAGAAGCCAAAGCACAGGCAAGAAAAATTTGAGATCGGGTAAAGGACATAGATAACCCTTATTTCATCAGTATTTATAGTCAGAAGCTGCTAAGCATAACAAAAAATCTAGTGTGTATTGTTAAAACTTTCTTAACCTTTGTGAACGAAATCAAATGATTGTTCGGTGTATTTCATATAATTCGTTTAAAAATTTTTAACCCCTAGGGTGATGTTTTTCATGTAATTGTTGCATTCTTACTTGCGCTACGTGGGTATAGATTTGGGTGGTAGATAAGTCACTATGACCCAGTAACATTTGTACTACGCGTAAGTCAGCGCCGTGATTGAGCAAGTGTGTTGCAAAGGCATGGCGTAAGGTATGAGGCGACAGCTCAGCCTGAATATTGGCTTGTAATGCATATCGTTTAATTGCATACCAAAAATTCTGACGGCTCATGATTCCGCCATGTTGAGTTAAAAATAAATAGTCAGTGGAAGTTTTATAAAGTTGTGGACGTGCATCATTTAAGTAGCGTTCTACCCAGTCACAAGCATATTGGCCTAATGGTACTAAACGTTCTTTATTGCCTTTACCAGTAATACGTAAATAGCCTTGTTTTAAATTGATTAGCTCCAAGCGCAAGTTGATTAGCTCAGAAACACGTAAACCACATGCATAAAGAACTTCAAACATCGCTCGATCACGTAACCCCAAAGCTGTTGTAATGTCAGGCGCTTGAATCAGTGCTTCGACATCTTCTTCTGATAAATCTTTGGGTAAAGCTCGGCCAATTTTGGGTGAGTGATGTGTCGCTACCGGGTTATCGCTTCGTAATTTTTGTTCACGTAAAAATTTGTAAAACTGGCGTAGGGCAGATAAACAACGTGCAATTGAGCGTGGACTTTTTCCTATTTTGGTGAGTTCAATGAGAACATCAGAAATGTCATCACTCGACCATTTCGGCAAGCTATTTTTTTTATGAAGTTCAGCACATTGAATCAGGTCAGATAAATAAGCATTACGAGTATGTGGACTCACTGTTTGTGCAACTAAATAGTCGCGAAAACCTTGTAAAAAGCTCAAATGTTCAGGAATTTGAACAGGGCTTGGAATACGCGGTTTCTTATTTATCATAAACAATGTCCTCTAAACCACTGTACTTTAAAAGAAACTTTAAGATTTGTCGATTAAAGTAGGTGAGAATTGAAATTTAACCTTATTTGGTAATTATTCTCATTTATATGTATACTAGTAAAAAAGGTTTAGGATCGGATGCGGTGCGTTTATCAGCGTTGAAAGTGAAGCAAGCGGCTACCATCACCAAAGTAGATCGGATGACACAAACATCCGAGCAACAAGATTTGGTCGCAATTCGTTTGGAAAGCTTGGGCTTTGTACCAGGTACTCGAGTAGAGGTGATTACCAAAGGTATTTTTGGTGGTGATCCGATCTTAATCCAAATTGGCTTTACTCGTTTCGCTTTACGTAAGGCGGAAGCGGAAAAAATCGAGATTCAGTTAGAAGGAGTACCCGCATGAGTAATGCGCTACGTATTGCCCTTGTGGGAAACCCGAACTGCGGTAAAACTTCGCTGTTTAACCATTTAACTGGAACAAGACAAAAAGTTGCTAACTATGCGGGTGTAACTGTAGAGCGTAAAGTCGGTAACTTTCAATTACCTTCAGGCCGTGCAGTTCGTGTACTAGATTTACCGGGTACCTATAGTTTGCAGGCAACTAGCCCAGATGAAGAAATTACCCGTGATGTCTGCCAAGGCAAAATTGCCGAAGAAGGGCAGCAAGATGCTTTTTTATGTATTGTCGATGCGACGAACTTAAAACTGCATTTGGGTTTGGTGCTTGAAATTATTGAATTAGGGCGTCCAATTCTGGTTGTATTGAACATGATGGATGAAGCGCGTCGTCGCGGTATTCAAATCAATACACAGAAACTCTCTGAGCGTTTAGGTGTGCCTGTTGTTGAAACGGTTGCCGTACGTAATTCAGGTATTGAAAATTTATTGCATGCGCTCGATCAAGAAAAATATACCGTACCTCATACTGAACTGAGTGGTTTAAGTGGTGGACATCATCAGAAAATCGAAACGATTTTTAAAGATGTGGTTAATTTTGTTGATCATGATGATAAGCGTACTGACTTTCTAGATCGAATTTTCTTACATCCTGTGTTGGGTTTACTCAGCTTGGCAGTAATGATGTTTATTGTCTTTCAGGCAGTATTTGCTTGGGCTGAACCTTTTAAAGCTGCAATTGAAGATGGGGTAATCCCATGGTTAGGTGAGTGGTTAAATGGAGCCATCCATCAGCCTGTGCTACGCAGTTTAGTTGTAGACGGTGTTCTGGCGGGAGCGGGCACAGTATTGGCTTTCTTGCCTCAAATTTTGATTCTCTTCTTCTTTATTTTGGTACTCGAAGAATCAGGTTATTTACCGCGTGCAGCGTTCTTGCTCGATAAATTAATGTTTAAAGCCGGCTTGAGTGGTCGTTCTTTCATTCCATTATTATCAAGTTTTGCCTGTGCGATTCCTGGCATTATGGCAACCCGAAGTATTAGTGATTCACGTGACCGTTTTACCACGATCATGGTTGCACCTCTCATGACATGTTCGGCACGTTTGCCTGTCTATGCCTTGTTAATTGGTGCATTTATTCCAAGTCAAACTGTTTTAGGCATCTTTAACTTACAAGGTTTAGTGCTGTTTGGTTTATACATGGCAGGTATTTTAAGTGCACTTTGTGTTGCCTTTGTGATGAAGTTTTTGCGTAAAGACAAATCACAGCATGCCTTATTAATGGAATTACCAAGTTATCGTTTTCCTGATCCAAAAAGTATCGCTATTGGGTTGATGGAACGCGCAAAGATTTTCTTACGTCGTGTTGGTGGGATTATTGTTGCATTGACCATTATTCTTTGGTTCTTGTGTACTTTCCCTCAACCACCCGAAGGCGCAACGCTACCAGCAATTGATTATAGTTTTGCGGGTATGGCAGGGCACTTTATTCAGCCTTTATTCGCACCGCTTGGCTTTAACTGGCAAATTGTGGTGGCTCTCATTCCCGCAATGGCTGCTCGTGAGGTTGTGGTTGCAGCATTAGGTACGGTATATGCGCTATCTGGTGCCGATGATAATGCTGTTGCACAGGGGCTTGCTCATTTGATTAGTGTAAACGGCACGGGTTGGTCATTGGCTACAGGGCTATCTTTATTGGTCTGGTTTATTTATGCACCACATTGTTTAGCAACCTTGGCAACGGTACGCCGTGAGACAGGTTCATGGAAACATGTGGCAGTCATGACGGCTTATCTATTTGGTTTGGCTTATCTCATGTCATTTTTAACCTACCAAATTGCATCACGCATTTGGGGTTAATAGGAGGCGCTTATGTTTGATTACCTTATTGTTGCTGTATTGGTGTTGTGGAGTGCCATTGTTGTCTTTAAAAAGGTATTTCCTCAAACGTCCGCTTCAGTATTTCTTGCATTATCAATCCAGTGTCAACGCTTGGGTTGGCAGCGTTTGGCGTCATGGTTGAAGCCTAAACAGGCTGCCGGTTGTGGTGGCAATTGTGGCTGTTCTACTGATGATGCACCTACCCAAAAGTCCGCTCCAGTACAAACGGTGAAGTGGCGTTAATTTTTCTGTATAAAAAGCCATCGAATGATGGCTTTTTTACGCACTGACACAAAAAAAGTAGAATAAAAGTCAAACTGAAAAAGTATTCAAAACAGCAAAGTGCTAACATTTTTGCCATTCTGTCGATTGATAAATTGTGGGGCAAAAATGTTAATACAACGTGGTGGGTTAAAAGTTGTAGCAGGCTTGGGTATATCAGGTGTTTCTGCTGTAAATTTCCTGCATGAACAAGGCTACCAAGTTGCAGTAACGGATTCCCGCCCCACACCTCCCGGACATGATCAAATTCCTGCAGACGTGAAGACCAGTTTTGGTCAACTGGATCAAGAATTATTACTACAAGCAGAAGAAATTATTTTAAGCCCGGGCCTTGCACCACAATTACCAGAAATTCAGGCTGCTATTGCTAAAGGTATTTCTGTAGTAGGTGATATTCAGCTACTTCGCCGTGCAACTGATGTACCGATTGTTGCGATTACAGGCTCTAACGCGAAGAGTACTGTTACTACTTTAATGGGCTTAATGGCTAAAGATGCAGGTAAGAAAGTTGCCGTTGGTGGTAACCTTGGTCGCCCAGCTCTAGATTTACTTAAAGATCAACCAGAGTTATTGGTACTTGAGTTATCAAGCTTCCAGTTAGAAACCACATCTCACTTAAATGCTGAGGTCGCTGTGGTACTGAACATGAGTGAAGATCACTTAGATCGTCATGGCAATATGCTGGGGTATCACCAAGCAAAGCACCGTATTTTCCAAGGTGTCAAGAAAGTTGTATTTAACCGTGATGACGCTTTAAGCCGTCCTCTTGTACCTGATACAACGCCAATGCAAAGCTTTGGTCTAAATGCACCTGACTTAAACCAGTACGGCGTTTTAAGAGATGCTGACGGTACACTTTGGCTTGCTCGTGGCTTGCAGCGTTTAATTAAAAGCTCAGACTTATATATTCAAGGTATGCACAACGTAGCCAATGCTTTAGCGTGTTTAGCATTGGGTGAAGCAATTGGCTTACCTATGGAATCTATGCTTGAAACTTTAAAACACTTTAAAGGTTTAGAGCACCGCTGTGAGTATGTAAAGACCGTACATGATGTACGTTATTACAATGACTCAAAAGGAACCAATGTTGGCGCTACACTTGCAGCAATTGATGGTTTAGGTGCTGCGATTGAAGTGAAAAAAGGTAAAGTTGCCCTAATTTTAGGTGGGCAGGGTAAAGGTCAAGACTTTACTCCTTTACGTTCTTCTATCGAAAAGTATGCCAAAGTTGTGGTATTGATTGGTGAAGATGCGCCTGTCATCGAGCAGGCCATTCAAGGTGCAACTAAAATTTTACATGCGGCAACACTTAAAGAAGCTGTCGAGATATGTCAACGTGAAACACAAGCTGAAGATGTGGTATTGCTATCACCAGCATGTGCAAGTTTTGATATGTTTAAAAGTTATAATGACCGTGGTCAGCAGTTTGTTGCCTGCGTCAATTCGTTGGTTTAAAGAAAATATGATTAGGAATGTAGTATGGCAGGCTTAGCTCAGACCACAATCCAGAAAATCAATCATTGGTATGAACGGATATTGCCGAAATGGCCAGCGGAAGTGACGCCACGTAATGTCTTGATTTTCTGTGTCGTTGCATTGTTATGTATCGGTTCGGTGATGGTAGCATCTGCTTCGATGCCTTATGCAGAATATATGCATGAGAACCCGTTTCACTATGTCATCCGCCATGCGATATCTATTGCGGTTGCTGGGGTCTTGGCGTATTTGACTTACCGAATCTCACTCAATACATGGTTTAAAAATACGTTTCCGCTGTGGTTGTTAACCATGGTTCTGTTACTTGCTGCTTTGGCGGTAGGTTCGGAAGTCAATGGTTCTACACGTTGGATTAAAATCGGTGGTTTTACCTTACAGCCTACAGAGGTTGCCAAAGTCATGATGGCAATCTTTACGGCAGACTACGTGGTACGCCGTGCTAAAGAGGTTCGTACGCACTGGAAAGGTTTACTGCGTTTAAGTGGTGTGATGGCGATTACGGTCGGTTTAATTATTGCCGAGCCTGACTTGGGTGCGACGATCGTTATTGTCATGATGATGGTCGGCGTGTTCTTTTTAGCTGGTGCGCCGCCAACACAGTTCTTAATTATGCTTGGTGCGATTGTCACCGGTATCGTGTTTTTGATCTTGTTTGAGCCTTACCGTTTCCAGCGTTTGATTTCGTTTACCGACCCATGGGCAGATCCATTAGGTGTGGGTTATCAGTTATCAAATGCACTCATGGCCTTTGGCCGTGGTGAATGGTTTGGAACAGGCTTAGGGCATAGTGTTCAAAAGCTATCTTATTTACCAGAAGCGCATACTGACTTTATGTTGGCCGTGTTAGGCGAAGAGTTTGGCTTCTTTGGTATTTCGATTGTCATTGGCTTATCTTTCTTGATGTTGGCTTGTTGTATCAAAATTGGACACCGTGCCTTGAAACATCATTATCTTCGCGCGGGCTATTTGGCTTACGGTATTAGTATTATTTTCTTACTCCAGATTTTGGTAAATGCGGGTATGAACATGGGCTTAATGCCAACCAAAGGTTTAACTCTGCCATTTATTAGTTATGGTGGTACGTCTTTAATGATGTGTGCAGCTATGATTAGCTTGATCTTAAAGATTGATGCATCAACTCAAGAAGTAAATCCTGAAAGAGAAGAATCGAACTTCTAAACTATTTCAGTTGTTATGAAAAGCCCGATATCGAATCGGGCTTTTTTTATTTATAAATATATTCCGCCAAGCTCTTGTCCGTGAGGAATTAAATCTACATTCCACTGCGCTACAGCTTGCTTGAGCATCACTTCAGGGCGATCTAAATCAACCTTGGGTTGACCTAGGGCTTGTATGGCGTGTTGAAGTAATTCAGGTGCTTTAGTTAAATCGAGTGCTTGAGCAAGATTTTGTTTAGAAAGCTTTTGCCCCTGATCATTCATAGCCAGAGGAAGATGCATATAGCTTAGTTTAGGGTAACCGAGGAGCTGACCCAGCCAGATTTGGCGTTCAGTGTTATCTAAAAGGTCTGCACCACGAACAACGTGTGTAATACCTTGTAAGTAGTCATCCACGACAACAGCAAGTTGATAGTTAATAATGCCATCACGGCGTTTAAGAACAAAGTCACCAAGGTCATGTTGTAGATTAGAACAATGAAGTCCTTGCAATCGATCATCGAAACAGATCTGCTGATCCTGAACTTTAACGCGAATCGCTTGATCTTGAAAATCGAGATGCAAATCACGGCAAGTACCTGCATAGATTGCATTTGAACCGAGCATTTTACGGGTACACTGACATGCGTAAACTAAACCTTCTTTTTTAAGTTGGTCTAATACGCTTTCATAAATATTTAGGCGGTCTTTTTGAAAGATGATCTCTGCATCAGGATCGAACTGAAAAGCTTCAATTGACGCGAGTATATGGTCTTCACTACCGGGATAGATGCGTGGAATGTCAGTATCTTCAACACGAACAAACCATCGCCCTTTGTGAGCTCTAGCATCACAGTAACTGGCAACAGCAGTAATCAGTGATCCGAAATGTAAAGGGCCGGTTGGCGAGGGCGCAAACCGACCTGAGTATGAGCAGCGATTAAGTGGAACATTGTTCCGCCGCTGAGCAAGAGAAAAGCTATGCTTTTCTGGCAAGCGATTTAACTGCTGCGCAAAAGCCGAGTCGAGCTCGGCTGGAGAATTCTTAACCGTCACAATTAACCGTTATTTTGCTTCTCTTTAATTTCTGCCAAGGTTTTGCAGTCAATACATAACGTTGCAGTTGGACGTGCTTCTAAACGACGTAAGCCGATTTCGATACCACAAGTTTCACAGAAACCGTAGTCTTCGTTTTTAATCGCTTCAAGAGATTGTTCGATTTTACGAATTAATTTACGTTCACGGTCACGTGTACGTAATTCAATTGCAAATTCTTCTTCTTGGGTAGCACGGTCATTTACGTCTGGCAAAGCAGTTGATTCATCTTGCATCGTATTTAAAGTACGATCAACTTCAGACATTAATTCAGCTTTCCATGCTTGCAGAATTTGTCGGAAATGCTCGAGCTGTCCTTCAGACATGTACTCTTCATTTTTCTTAGGTTGATAAGGTGCAATACCAAATAAACTTGCAGTTGAGCCTACGTCAGAAGTTTTAGGTTTCACTTTACGTGCACGTTTTGCAGAAGCTTTATCACCTTCTACTACAACTTCTGTATGTTCATCCAAAACTTGGTTGTGGTTGTCATTCGCCATAATAGGGCATTCCTCATCATACACGTATTATCTATACGCAAAAAATATGGTGATATGCAAGTGTTTTTATAGAAAACCATCGATGGATTTTTCCATCGGGTCGTCATCATATAGATTTTTCCTGCAAGATGATAGTCATTCTATCCCGTAAATAATTTCAAAACGTGTTTGCCCTAGTCATAATTCCTCATAGAGGTATTCAATTTAGGACTAATATCCTGAAATATCAGTGTTTATATGGGTTTCGAAATTTTCAAGTCGAAACACTTTTGTTTCAAAAGTACCATCATTATTCAGACGAATGTAACGGTAACCCGGTGCATTTTGATCGAGTGCAAAATCGTTACTAAACGGTTTAAATTGTACACTTGTGGAAGGTGTCGAGAAAAATTCGATACCTTGCCAAATATTAAGAGAGTCTTGATGTACGTGTCCACAAACTAAAGCCTTTACATTTTTAAATGGGCTTAACGTATCTAGCAGTGCATTTGAGTTTTGTAGCTTATGATGATCAATCCATTTTGATTTCATGGCAAATGGGTGATGATGGCAAGCCAGCAGAACTGGATGATCTGCAAATTGCTCAAGTAAGTTTTCTAAATTTTCTAATTGTTCCAATGACAAATGACCATCTACTTTTCCCTTTACGGCACTGTTGAGCATAATGATGCGCCAATTCCCTAAACCGACCACCACAGGTTCCTGATGATTTTCGTTATGCAGTGGAAAGTGGTCCACATTGTCATGATTACCGAGCGTGTGGAAAAAAGGCAAACCCAAGGTTTGCATAAAGTTGATATAACGCTTGTAGGTAATAGGGGTTGGGGCTTGTGCGAGGTCTCCGGTATGAATAATCGCGTCCGCTTCTGGATGTTGTTTCAATATCTGCTGGATAATGGCATGGAAACTTTCTTCAGGATTCATCCCCACAAATTCTAGCTGTGGATACTCCAATAAATGTGTATCGGTAATTTGTATGATGACATGATTTTTTTGTGAAAGTGTTGAGACTTGGAAAGTCACCGTCCTACCTCTTCGGATTTATTATCGTTTTGCTGTGTTGAGCCAGCCATTGTAATGCCATAATAACAGGGGCATTTCTTAAACGTCCGCTGTCGAGTAGTGTTTGAATTTCGTTATAACTAAACAAATGCAGCTGAATATTTTCACCCTCATCATCTACTCCAAAAACACCGCCTTCGGTGGGTAAATCGGTTTCGGCGACATATAGATGAAATAATTCTGAACAGGCGCCTGCTGATGGGTAAAAACTAAATAGATGCTCTAAATCCTGAACTTCACAACCTGATTCTTCAAGGCTTTCACGGCGAATACAACTTTCTGGTGACTCATTGCCATCTAACACGCCTGCAATAATTTCGAGTTGCCACGGCGATTGAGAGTCATCTAAAGCACCAACACGAAACTGTTCAATCAGTGCAAACTGTTGTTTTTGGTCATTGTAGAGTAGGACACCAGCCGCTTCAGGTCGATGCACAAGTTCGCGCTGCAATACAGGAGTATATTCAGATTGATTAAATAGACGATGTCGAAGGCTGACTTTTTCAACTTGAATAAAACCACTGAACAGAGGCTCACGTGATGTTACTTCGACATCTTTAGATGTATAACTTGGATGCTCGACAATACTCATGATTCGATCAGGACGAAATCTATTTATTTCATCCTAACCGAGAATCATGGCTAGGCAAGTGTTTTTTTTGAATATTTACACTTTATGATACAGTTTTTGTCCTTGCTCTTGGTAAACCTCTTTCATTGCTTTGAGGCCTTCTTCAACCTCTGAATCGCTATTGGTGAGATTGTTGGCATAGTCACGTACATTCTGGGTGATTTTCATCGAACAGAATTTTGGACCACACATTGAGCAAAAGTGAGCAGATTTATGCGCTTCTTTGGGTAAAGTCTCGTCATGCATGCTGCGTGCTGTATCTGGGTCTAGGCTTAGGTTGAACTGATCATCCCAACGGAATTCGAAACGTGCTTTAGACAAGGCATTATCACGAACCTGTGCACCCGGATGGCCTTTGGCAAGATCGGCTGCGTGTGCTGCAATCTTGTAGGTAATAATTCCGTCTTTTACATCTTTCTTGTTTGGCAAACCTAAATGCTCTTTTGGTGTCACATAGCAAAGCATTGCTGTGCCATACCAGCCAATCATAGCTGCGCCAATCGCAGAAGTAATGTGATCATAACCCGGAGCGATATCTGTAGTTAAAGGTCCAAGTGTATAGAATGGTGCTTCTTTACATACCTCTAACTGCAAGTCCATGTTCTCTTTAATCATGTGCATTGGTACGTGACCCGGGCCTTCAATCATGACCTGAACATCATGTTCCCATGCTCGGTGAGTAAGCTCACCCAATGTTTTAAGTTCACTGAACTGCGCTTCGTCATTTGCATCTTGAATACAACCCGGACGTAAGCCATCGCCTAAGCTAAATGACACGTCATAGGCTTTCATAATTTCACAGATTTCGTCGAAGTGTGTGTATAAGAAGTTCTCTTCATGATGAGCGAGGCACCACTGCGCCATGATTGAACCACCACGAGACACAATACCCGTTAAACGGTTTGCTGTAAGTGGCACATAGCGAAGCAATACACCTGCGTGAATGGTGAAGTAGTCAACGCCTTGTTCAGCTTGCTCAATAAGTGTGTCTTTAAAGATTTCCCAAGTCAGGTTCTCAGCAACACCATCAACTTTTTCAAGGGCTTGATAAATTGGCACGGTACCGATTGGAACAGGTGAGTTACGAATAATCCATTCACGTGTTTCATGAATGTTTTTACCTGTAGACAAGTCCATAATGGTGTCAGCGCCCCAACGGGTTGCCCATGTCATTTTCGCAACTTCTTCATCAATTGAAGAGCCAAGCGCTGAGTTACCAATATTGGCATTAATCTTAACCAAGAAATTACGGCCAATAATCATTGGCTCAAGTTCTGGATGGTTAATGTTGGCAGGAATAATAGCGCGGCCTTCAGCAACTTCTTGGCGAACAAATTCAGGCGTAATTTCTTTTAAATTTTTTGCACCAAAGTTTTGACCTGGGTGCTGGCGCATATCTACAGCTTCGCGTTGGCGCTGATTCTCACGAATCGCAATATATTCCATTTCAGGCGTGATAATACCTTGCTTGGCATAGTGCATTTGCGTGACATTTTTACCAGCTTTAGCACGGCGCGGGTTTTGAATGTGAGCAAAACGGATGTCAGCGGTACGAATATCTTTTAAACGTTCTTGACCAAACTTTGAAGTTAAACCCGCAAGTACGTCAGTATCGTTACGTTCTTCAATCCATTTTTGGCGAACTGAAGGTAAACCTTTATTTAAATCGATTTGAACATTCGGGTCGGTATAAACACCTGAAGTGTCATAAACCATAACAGGAGGGTTATGTTCACCGCCAAGACCAGTAGGGGTATCGGTTAAAGAAATTTCTCGCATTGGAACCTGAATGTCAGGGCGAGAGCCTTCAATATAAACTTTTTTAGAAGCGGGTAAGATGCGGGTTAAGTCTTTTGCATCTTGTTCATGTTGTGCTGAAATTTCAGCAGAAGAGAGATTCGTTAATTGGTTCATCACATGATCCTTATGAATAACATCAACGAATCAAGCACGACCAAAAACGATGGCGGATTTATCTTGAACTAGATAAATTGAGGGCTTTAAGTTTTCAGATGGCTTGATTCCTACGCAGGTCTTAACCTGATCAGGTTCAACGGTACTTGTGATCAAACTTGTGTTGCGATAACACGGAATTTACACAATCTCAGCGAGCTATTACTCGCGCTCCGTCAAGCGATTTAAAGACTAACATGTTTTAGGTTGGCTGGCATTGTCAATTTGTATCTATACAAACCGCATCCATGTGGCAGTCACGATAACTTTTGGTATTCCACGGCGACTCTAATTTTAATAACTGCTCAAGCTGTTCATGCACAATCTGATAGGTAGATTTCTTTTGCCCATTTTCATCAATTAAATCTGTCTTGAATTGTGTATTACGCTCATCCACAGGAGTGGCAATAAACTTCAGAAATTGTTGAGCGGGTTTTGCTAAGCTGGATTGTTTTTGTGTAGATAAGAAACGAATTTGTTGTAGAGCATCTTTATCAATCCATGTGTTTGGAGCAAACTCATCGGATACAGGCGTATTATCTAGCCCAAAGAAAATAAAATATCGATACTCATTAAACAATAATTTTGCATCATTAATAAAATAACTCTTTGGATATTTTTGAATAAATTTCTCCCAAAACAATGCACGCTCAGTAAGCTCTTTCCATGAGATAGCCAAAGCACCATCGTCATAGAAAATGTCTTTATTGTCTTTTGCCATACGCGTTAAGAACTCTTTTTGGTCAGCGGGTAGGGCTTTAGCAAAAACATCAACTAAATAGTTCGGCTGACGGCGATAAGTAAACATACCTTCACCTTGATAAAGTAGTTCAATATAGGCTTGGCCTTCATGTTGAATCAGATATTGATCACGAGCACTAAGTTGATCGAATAACTTTTTCTTGGTTTTCATTGTTTTTTTAGCAACTAATGGTTCTTGTTCTAAAATGGCATAGCCAAAAGCTTCAAACGCTTTTGCTGTTTTTTCATTATATTCTTGTTTTAGAAAACGCTGATACATAGCCGTCGATGCTTCAATTAGCTTAAGCTGTTCATTATTTTTTAAAGAGGGAACACAGGTTTTAAGTTTTTCATTAATTTGATTTAGGTCTTCTATTTTACTGTTTTGATTAATTTTCTGCATAGCAGCCATAGTTTGTAAGCAGCTACTGTCTCGCTGTTCGGTGGACTTTTGTGCAGTTGATTTTTGCTCTTTAGATACAGCCTGATCTTGCTCTGATGTTTTACTACATCCAGCTAAAAGTAGTGCACTGCACATACTCATCATTAGAATTTTTTTCATCTTTATATTTTTATCGAAATTGATATTGCTCAAATTATAACGCTTAAAAAGATTGCATCACTGTTAGAAATCTTTATTATTAGGTAGGTCGGTCTACTTAGGTAAAAGCTATGAATGATAAAACAGCAAGACAGAAAATTCTCGATGCTGCTTCAACTTTGTTTTATAACGATGGCATTACTGCAACAGGAATTAATACGGTTACGGCTAAAGCAGATGTAGCCAAGATGTCGCTTTACAATAATTTTTCTTCAAAAGGAGATCTTGTTGATGCCTACATTGCTGCACGACATCAAGAGTGGTTAGACCTTTATCAAAACCGTTTAGAAAAAACAAAAACAGCTAAAGAAGCTATTTTGGCCGTATTTGATGCCTATCAAGATCATGCCGAGTTTGCTTATGAAAAGGGTTTTAGGGGATGTGGACTTTTAAATGCTGCTGCTGAGTTTCCTGCAAATAGTGCAGGACGAAGTTCGGTAAGAAGGCATAAAGAAGAAGTTGAGGCTATTGTTGCTGAGAGGTGGATCAGGAAATTTGAACAACACTTATAAGTGATATTTTGCTCCCCAAATGATGTTATAAACATCAATATATGGAGTATTTTATGGCACGTAGACCAAGAAGAAATCATTCAAATGATTTTAAAGCTAAGGTAGCACTTGCTGCGATTAAAGCAGAAAAAACACTTGCTGAATTGAGTGCTGAATTTGATGTTCATCAAAACCAAATTATCGACTGGAAAAATCAACTGATTTCAGCTTCCTCGCAAGCTTTCGATCAATCAAAAGCTCCAACAGAACCACCCATCGATCTAAAAAAAC
>NZ_JEXX01000014.1:0-87999 GCF_000582055.1 Acinetobacter sp. 766875
AAATTCAATAGTAAATTGGCATCTACTGTATCGTGACCCTGATCTTGCAAAGCATAGGCACGAATTTTATTGGTTAAACCAATTCCACGACCTTCTTGGCGTAAATATAAAATTACACCTTGTCCTGCTTCATTGATGAGTTTTTGAGTGGCTTGTAATTGTGGGCCACAATCACATTTTAATGATGCAAAAGCATCACCTGTTAAGCATTCAGAATGTACACGAACCAAAACAGGGCCTGTTGGCGGATTTTCTAACCCTTTAGAAAGTGCCACATGTTCTTCACCTGTAACGGGATCTAGAAACACAGAAATATTGAATTCACCAAAAGCGGTCGGGAGTTTTGATGTTGCAATGAACTCTATAGGCACAGATTAACTCATCTTTTAACCGAAAACGGTTTAAAGTATAGCGTAATGCTGGGAGATTGGTCGAATTGTCATAATCATTTTGCACACTAAGGTTTTCTTTTTTGTATAAAGAAGACGATAATAGTTGATAAATAGTCAGATTATTCAGGATAATCTGCCAACCATACCCATAATGTATGAGAGACTGCTTTGCATGATCTCGTTCGCAAATGTGGCTGATTGAAGGTGACTTCATTCGATTGTATGATCGACCCATTTTGACCCAGCTTAGGATTTGCCAGGCTTATAAAGGCTTTGCCACATATGTTGTATACCGAAATTCCAACTCAACGCCCTGTTACGCCATTGTTAGATGCAATTGATCATCCTCAACAATTACGTCAGCTCGAGCATAGCCAACTGGTTCAAGTGGCTGATGAGTTGCGTCAATATATTTTATATGCAGCAGGCCAGAGTGGTGGCCATTTCGGTGCTAACCTCGGCGTGGTTGAGCTGACGGTTGCGCTGCATTATTGTTTTAATACACCAAATGACCGGTTAGTTTGGGATGTAGGACATCAAGCATATCCACATAAAATCCTGACTGGTCGCCGTGAACAAATTACAACTATCCGTTCAAAAAATGGATTAGCAGCTTTCCCTGCCAGAGAAGAATCGGTTTTTGATACCTTTGGGGTAGGGCATTCGTCAACAGCGATTTCAGCTGGCCTAGGTATGTCACTTGCACGCCGTTATCAAAATGACCCATGTGAAGTTGTTTGTATCGTAGGTGATGGTGCAATGACAGCAGGCATGGCATTTGAGGCTATGAATGATGCGGTTGCACATGATGCTGACTTGATTGTTGTACTCAATGACAATGACATGTCCATTTCTTGCAGTACTGGTGGCTTCGCTAAGCATTTAGCTGCAATTTGGGAAAAAGGTCATTTAGTCAATGTAAATGAACATGGTGAAGCTTATATCCAGCCACATCCAAAATGGACTTATAACTCTCGATTACACCAATCAGCAACCGATGCAGCAGATAACCTATTTAAAGCAATTGGTTTTGATTATTTTGGACCATTTGATGGGCACGATGTCAATCAGTTGGTTCAAGTGTTCAATGCGCTTAAAAAGCGTAAAGGTCCACGTTTAGTTCACGTTTATACTAAAAAAGGCAAAGGCTTTGCTCCTGCTGAAGCTGACCCGATTACTTACCATGCGATTGGTAAAATTAATGCCACTTCAGGCGGGAAAGCCCCACCAAAGTATTCGGATGTTTTTGGTGAATGGTTATGCGATGAAGCTGCTCAAGATGAGCGGTTGCTTGCGATCACGCCTGCTATGTGTGAAGGCTCGGGCATGGTTAAGTTTGCTAAGCAATTCCCCCAACGTTTCTTTGATGTCGCGATTGCAGAGCAGCATGCCGTAACACTTGCAGCTGGTATGGCTTTTGAAGGGCTAAAAACCTGTTGTTGCAATTTATTCGACATTCTTGCAGCGTGGTTATGATCAACTTATTCATGATGTTGCATTGCAAAATCTTGATGTAACTTTCGGTATTGATCGTGCCGGTCTAGTGGGTGAAGATGGCCCAACACACGCAGGTGCATATGACTATGCTTATATGCGTACTGTACCGAATATGGTGATTATGGCGCCAAAAGACGAAAATGAATGTCGTCAAATGCTTCATACAGCCTATGCCTATAATGGTCCTGCCGCAGTACGTTATCCACGTGGTGCAGGTGTGGGTGTCGAAATTCAAAAAGAAATGACGGTTCTTGAATTAGGTAAAGCTGAAATTGTTGCAGAAATTAAAGCAAACAGTGATGAGCAAATTACAATTTTAGCGTTTGGTAGCCGTGTCATGGTTGCTATAGAAGCTGCCGAGCAACTTGCACAAAAACACGATGTTGGTGTGCGTGTTGTAAATATGCGCTTTGTAAAACCGCTTGATGAGCAAATGATTCGAGACTTGGCTGAACATACTCATTTATTCGTGACAGTTGAAGAACATGCGATTATGGGTGGAGCAGGTAGTGCAGTAAATGAGTTTATGGCACAAGAGCAAATTGTTAAACCTATCATTAACTTAGGTTTGCCAGACTTATTCTTGCATCAGGCTTCACATAATCAAATGCTGCAAGATTGTGGTTTAGATGCGAAAGGTATCTTGAACTCAATTGAGAGAGCTTGGCTTAAGCAAAATCAGGTCGTTTAATCCGTTAATAAAATTTTTGAAACATTTTTTCCCATAAAGCGCATTCATTTGCTAAAATGTATGCGCTTTTATGCATTATTCTTTGTCAAAATCTTCAAATTTGTATTGTAGTGGGTGTTCAATGGAACCTATGGTGGTGATGGCTGCGCGTGCGGCTCAAACAGTTGGTCAAGAGCTTTTAAAAGCGCATCAAAATCGTCATAAACTCGATTTGCAAGTTGAAGAAAAAGGCATTGATGGTCCTGTAACACGTGTAGATCGTTATTTAGAACAATTAACGATTGATACATTACGTAAAAGTTATAAAAACCATAGCTTCTTAGGTGAAGAGTTCGGTTTGCAAGAAGGCAAAGGCCATGATGCAGACTGGTGCTGGGTCATTGATCCACTTGATGGCACGCAAAACTTTATTAATGGTTTCCCTCATTTCTGTATTTCTATTGCAGTTCAACACAAAGGCGTTACTCAGCACGGCGTAATTTATGACCCTGTACGTGACGAATTGTTCTCTGCAAGTCGCGGTCGTGGTGCGGTGATGAACCAACGCCGTATTCGTGTAAATGTAAAAGATAGCTTAGAAAATACGTTCTTGGCAGTAGGCCATCCTTATCGTGCTAAACGTGCTGGTGAAATCGTATCTTATGCAGAGCAGCACTTTGCTTCATTATTAGCTGTTACTCAAGCGGGTGCTCAAATCCGTCGTGGTGGTTCAGCCGCTCTAGATTTAGCTTATGTTGCTGCTGGTCGTTTCGATGGTTTCTTTGAACTTGGTTTAAAACCATGGGATATCGCTGCTGGTGAACTTATTATTAAAGAAGCAGGCGGTGTAGTGGTTGATGCTCGTGGTGGAAATGATTCACTTGAAAATGGTCAAGTGCTTGCTTGTTCACTTAAAATGCTAAAACCATTAATGCAAACAGTAGTTCCTGCTTGGGATAAAGCTGCAAAATAATTGAGAAACGCTTTGTGAGTTAAAACCCTCTTTTTATAGAGGGTTTTAATTTTTTAATGATCGGTAAAATAGAAATAATAATAGAAATAATAATAGAAATAACGATAAAGTTGATTAAAACACATGACTTTTAAATTCTTTCTGCTATAATCCGCCCACGCACTTAAATTTCCGTTCATTACCTGAACATTCTGTTCTATTCATTGTAAGCGCACGCTGTCCATAGAGAGGACCATTTCTTGCGCCCCGATCGCTCAGCGATTCTTCAGGTTCGGCCGTAATCAAGCGTGCGTTTAATCCACATCGTCGTTACTCGGATTGCCGCTGAATAATAAGGTTCAGCTAATTTTGCTTTGCCGCTTTGTGCCGATGTCTATTTTGTACTTATTAAAAATGGAGCACCCATTAGGGTGAAACTCTCTATGAGCAAAACTTTTGCCGAATTTTCTTTGCATGAAACCTTACAACAAGCGCTTGAAGGTTTAGGTTTTACTACCCCGACTCCTGTGCAAGAACAATCTATTCCTGCAGCTTTAGAAGGTAAAGACCTTTTAGTTTCTAGCCAGACTGGTTCTGGTAAAACTGCTGCATTCTTGTTGCCGACATTAAATAACTTGGCAGGTCAAGAAACTTTCGTTCCGTTCAAAGAACGCATGAAAGCTGTAACTCAACCAAATATTTTGGTAATTTCTCCTACTCGTGAATTAGCACAACAAGTAAGCCAAGATGCAATCGCATTTGTACGTCACATGAAAGGTGTTCGTATTGCTGCCATTATGGGTGGTATGCCGTTTGCTAAACAAATTCAACAGTTAAAAGGCGCGCAAGTTGTTGTTGCAACTCCAGGTCGTTTACTTGACTTGGTAAACCGTCGTCAAATTAAATTAGACCAAGTAGATGCTTTAATCGTTGATGAAGCGGACCGTATGCTTGACCTAGGTTTCTCTGAAGACTTAGAGGCAATCAGCGAATTAGCGGCTAACCGTAAACAAACATTAATGTTCTCTGCAACATTTGCTGATCGTATTATTCGTCTTGCAGCATGCATGATGAAAGATCCAATGCGTATTGCAATTGAAACAGGTCATTCAACCAATACAGATATTACGCAAACATTGCATTGGACTGATGGTTTTGAGCATAAGAAAAAATTACTTACACATTGGTTAAGTGATGAAAACTTAGATCAAGCTGTAGTTTTTGCAAGCACTCAAGAAGACACTGATATGTTGGCCGAAGAACTTGCTGAAGCAGGTCATTCAGTTGTTGCACTTCACGGTGCAATGCCACAAACAGTTCGTAACCGTCGTTTACGTAGTATCCGTGAAGGTCGTGCAAAAATCTTAGTTGCAACTGACGTTGCTGCTCGTGGTCTTGACGTTCCAACAATTTCACACGTAATTAACTTCGGCTTACCGATGAAGCATGAAGACTACGTACACCGTATTGGTCGTACAGGTCGTGCGGGTCGTACAGGTCAGGCAATTACTTTAGCGACTTATCGTGAGCGCGGTAAGATTCGTGCACTTGAAGAATATTTAGAAGCACGTTTAAGTGTTTCTGAAATTGAAGGTTTAGAGCCATCTCCACCTCCTGCTCGTTCAGGTCGTGATGGCGGTGGTCGTGGTCGTGGCGGCAACGGTGGTCGTGATGGTCGTCGTGGTGGCGGTTTCGGCGGTGGTCGTCGTTTTGAAGGCGAAAGTAACTTCAAACGCCGTGAAGGTGGTCGTGATGACCGTCCGCGTCGTAGCTTTGATGATAAACCACGTGGTGATCGCCCATTCGGTGGTGAAGATCGTCCGCGTCGCGAGTTCAACTCTGACCGTCCACGTCGTGAAGGTGGTTTTGAAGATCGTCCAAAACGTAGCTTCGGTGGTGAAGATCGTCCGCGTCGTGAGTTCAACTCTGACCGTCCACGTCGTGAAGGTGGTTTTGAAGATCGTCCAAAACGTAGCTTTGGTGGTGAAGACCGTCCACGTCGTGAGTTCAACTCTGATCGCCCACGTCGTGAAGGTGGTTTTAACGATAAGCCTCGTTTTGATTCAAATGATGACAACCGTGGTAATCGCGTAGATTATAAACCTCGTCGTGAAAACGGTTTTGGTGACCGTCCACAACGTAGTTTCGGTGGCGAAGATCGTCCACGTCGTGAAGGTGGTTTCGGTGACCGTCCAAAACGTAGTTTTGGTGGTGAAGATCGTCCACGTCGCGCAGTTCGTGAAGAACATTTTAATCAAGAATCTCGTGGTGAACGTCGTCGTAAATTCGACCGTTAATCTTAAAAAGATTTAAAAAAAAGGCCAGTTAACATACTGGCCTTTTTTATTTTTCAGTTTTGTTATAAAATAACAAAGTGTGAAATAGTTCAACATTTATTGTAATAATGCGTAAAAGTAAGCGAAAAGAGACTTCTTTGGCATGGTTGAGTAAATTATTACTTCAACATGGTTTGCCATACCTTTTTATTGCACTCGCTTTGTGTAATGGAATCTATTTTGCCTATGCTTTATTAACTGGCCATTTCGTAGATCAGTTTCAAGTTCTCAATCAGTAAATTTCTTTCAAAATCTAGCTCATATTGATGAATGAGCTTGTTTCGCTTTTGTCAAAATTACAACAAGATTCTCAAAATTCAGTGTTATAGTATGCGGGCATAAAAGTGCAGGAATGATTGCCATTATGAATAATAAAACTCCTCTCTCGACTCAGTCACTCATTGAAGTGAAAAATTTGAGTTTTAATCGAGGGGAACGCGTCATTTATGACAATATTAGTTTAAATATACGTCGAGGCCAGATTACGGCCATCATGGGACCATCTGGTACAGGTAAAACGACTCTATTACGTCTGATTGGTGGGCAGCTTCTTCCTGATCATGGTGAAGTTTTGCTTGATGGTAAAGATATTGCTCAAATGTCACGTCAGGAATTGTTTGCAGCGCGTGCGCGTATGGGAATGCTATTCCAAAGTGGTGCTTTATTTACCGATATGTCGGTGTATGAAAATGTCGCTTTTCCAATTCGTGCACATACAAAGCTTTCTGAAAATCTGATTGCTGAACTGGTCGCTTTAAAGCTTGAGTCTGTTGGCCTGCGTGGAACAGAACAGCTTATGCCTACTGAGCTATCGGGTGGTATGAATCGACGAGTTGCTTTAGCTCGTGCAATTGCGCTTGATCCAGATTTAATTATGTATGACGAACCTTTTGCAGGGCAGGACCCGATTGTAAAAGGTGTTTTAACACGTCTCATACGTTCATTGCGAGAAGCTTTGGATTTAACCACTATTATTGTTTCGCATGATGTTCCTGAAACCCTATCTATTGCCGATTACATTTATGTTGTGGCAGAAGGAAAAATTCAAGGGGAAGGAACACCAGAAGAATTGCAAAAATATACTTCTCCCTTTGTAAAACAGTTCTTAACCGGTTCTGCAGAAGGTCCGGTTGAGTACCAGTTTAGCCACCAAGCTTATTTAGATAACGAGGTTCGTCCATGAATACGATTGCCTGGTTAGGTAGACTCGTTATTGAGCGGATTCGAGGGATTGGTGTTGCGGCACTGATGCTCTTACAAATTATTTTTTCATTACCTTCAGCAGGCGGTTTTGGACGTTTCGTCTATCAAATGCATCGTGTAGGGGTAATGTCTTTACTTATTATCACGGTATCAGGTTTATTTATTGGTCTGGTACTCGGATTGCAAGGCTACTCAATATTGGTCAATGTTGGTAGTGAATCAATGCTAGGCACTATGGTGTCTTTAACCTTGCTGCGTGAGCTTGCACCAGTTGTTGCTGCTTTACTATTTGCTGGACGAGCAGGTTCTGCATTAACTGCTGAAATTGGTTCAATGAAACAAAGTGAACAGCTTGCCAGTATGGAAATGATTGGTGTTGACCCTTTAAAGCAAATCGTATCACCACGTCTTTGGGCTGGCATAGTCAGTTTGCCAATGTTAACTGTTATCTTTGCTGCGATTGGTATCGTTGGCGGTAAATTGGTTGGTGTTGACTTTCTTGGCGTTGATGAAGGCTCCTTCTGGAGTGGTATGCAAAATAATGTTCAATTTGGCCATGACGTTGTAAATGGCATCATTAAGAGCATTGTATTTGCTTTACTTTGTACATGGATTGCTGTTTTCCAAGGGTATGCATGTGATCCAACACCTGAAGGCATTGCAACGGCAATGACCCGGACGGTTGTATATTCTTCATTATGTGTTTTAGGTTTTGATTTCGTGTTGACTGCGGTCATGTTCGGAGGGATTTAATGAAATCACGTACTAGTGAGCTGGCCGTAGGTATCTTTGTCATTATCTTCGGTATTGCTTTATTCTTTTTAGCGATGAAAGTAAGTGGTTTGGTGGGTACAAACTTGAGCGAAGGTTACACTATGAAAGCTCAGTTTGATAATGTTAACGGACTTAAACCACGTGCTAAAGTAACGATGAGCGGTGTAACAATTGGTCGTGTTGATTCAATCACGCTTGATCCGGTTACACGTTTAGCTACAGTAACTTTTGATCTTGATGGAAAACTGACAAGTTTTAATGCTGAACAGTTAAAAGAAGTTCAAAAAAATGCTTTAGACGAATTACGTTATAGTTCTGATTATACGCAAGCGACTCCAGCGCAACAAAAAACAATGGAACAGCAACTGATCAGTAACATGTCATCCATCACCAGTATTGATGAAGATGCTTATATAATGGTTGCAACCAATGGTTTATTGGGTGAGAAATATTTAAAAATCGTACCGGGTGGTGGTCTTAACTACCTTAAACGTGGCGATACAATTTCTAATACTCAAGGAACGATGGATTTAGAAGATTTAATTAGTAAATTTATTACTGGTGGTGGCGCAGGTAAAGTTGCCGCTGGTTCATCATCCTCAGCAGAAGAAAAAGCTCCTGCAAGTACTGACAGCAGCGCACAGCCGTCATTTGTTGAGTAAGAGATTATTTGAAGGAGTGGTTCCAGGTGAATAAGTTGTTTAAACAAACCCTGACAGCAAGTGTTTTGTCTACTATGATTGCTGGTACAGCTTTTGCTGCACCTTCAGAAGCACCACCTGATTTTATTAAGCGTGTTGCTGATGGTTTGATTGCTCGTTTAAAAACAGATCATGCCAAGTTGCAAAACAACCCTGCTTTAGTTAAATCAATCATACGTCAAAATTTAGATCCGTATGTTGACTCACAAGCGTTCACTCGTATTGTGATGGGTACTTATGCGACAAATCAGTATAGTACGGCTGCACAGCGTGCTCAGTTTGAAACAAACTTCCGTAATACATTAATTGAGAATTACGGTAGTGCATTTGCTAAGTATACAAACCAGACTTACACCATGCGTCCTTATAAAGCGACTGCAGGCAAAAACCCTGTTGTAACTTTAGACTTCAACCACAATGGCGATAAAATTCCTGTGTCGTTCCAGTTGGCTGACAAAGGTTCGCAGTGGAAAATCCGTAACATCAATGTTTCTGGTATTGATTTAGGATTACAGTTCCGCAACCAGTTTGCTGCAACTGTTAAGCGTAATGGTGGCGATTTAAATAAAGCAATTGCTACGTTCCAACCTGATGCAGATGCTGCTGTTAATCAGAACAAACAAAAATAAGTAGGTGAAGAGTGGTTCAGTATCTTAACCAAGAGTTAGTTGTTTCAGGCAAAATCGATTTTGAAAATGCTGAACAACAATATCAAGCTGGATTGGCAATTATTAAAAAGCAGACTAGCTTTCCTCTAATTGTTGATTTAAAACAGCTTGAGCATGGTAATACGTTAGCATTGGCGGTGTTAGTTCAATGGTTACGTCAGACGCCACAGAAGTCTGGATTACATTTTAAAAATGTTCCAGAGAAGATGCTGAAAATCATTCAAGCTTGCCATTTGCAAGAAGATCTACATTTGGTCTGATTATGCAAAGATAAAAAAGCACCTAAATTTAGGTGCTTTTTTTATCTAAAGGATTAGTGAATATGGACAGGCTTTAAATCCACTTTTTCCAGCGGAAATAAATGATAGGGCCAATAAAAAAGCCAATAATGATTAATAAGACTGCGATAAAACTACTTTTACCATGAGCAAAAGGCAATACTTCAGTGTTCATACCATAGATACTCGCGATCAGCATTGGTGGCGCTAACATACTTGGTAAAATCGAGAATCGACGAATCGTATCGTTTTGCTCAGTGTTAATGAACCCAGACGTTGTATCAAGCAAGAATCGTACTTTTTGGAATAAGAAAGCATCATGTTCTACAAGTGAACGAACGTCTTCACTGAGCTCTCGGATATCTGCATCGTAGATATGACTGCCTAAGGCACGTGGACGAGATAAAAACGTTAAGACTCTTCGTAAATCAATTAAACACAGTTGAGCTTTTCCAAGCATATCTTCTTGTTGAGCCAAGCGGGTAATCATGTCATCAAGGTCTAAAATCTTCTCACGTTGATGGTTGTTGAGCACCTCAGTAGAGTATTTTTCTAGATCCTTGTGGATATCTTCTAAGATATCCGCAAGCTCATCCAGTTTTGCTTCAAGCAAGCCCAATAAAATCCAAGTTGGATCTTTGTAATCCATTTCATAGTCATTACGACGAGCTCGCGCACGAAATGCACGAAATGCAACTAGCTTCTCACCACGCAAAGTAAATAAGCGATCTTTATGTAAAATGAATGCTACGGTTTGCACCATGGCAAGCATATGGGATGAATCTTCCGCATCTCCATCAACCTGATAATTTTTATTTTTCGTTAAAAAATAGGTGCTGATATGCAAAATGCCGTCATCATCACGGTAGAATCGAGCAGAAGATGAAATGTCTTCTAGCGACTTTAGTGTAGGTAAGTTCTGATCGTAGGCATCTAAGACCCATTGTTGTTCTTCTTGAGAGGGTGCAATTAGATCAAGCCATACTAATTCGGGATGTAGATCAAATCCACCGTTGATGGTGGCATCTTCCAGACTTCCGCGTTCTGTGGCATAAAAGGCTTCAAGCATGTGTCTTTTTTCCTCACGCAGTCTGATGGAAATTGATGGGTGTATTTTAGACAAGGATTTGCCGAAAAACACTTGCCAATACGCTATTTTGCAAAAAAAAACTCTGTCGATAGTCTAGTTTGTCAGCATGACAGTTCAATAAAACGGTTTTTATACTATGAATTCAATTTGTATTTTCTGTGGTTCATCCTTAGGTTCAGACCCAATCTTTCAACAAATTGCTCAATTAACCGGTCAAACTATTGCTAAACAAGGTAAAACTCTTGTTTATGGTGGTGGTCGTTCGGGTTTAATGGGCGTTGTCGCTGATAGTGCTTTACAAGCCGGTGGACAAGTCATTGGCGTCATTCCTCGTGCTTTAGTCGATCGCGAGTTAGCTCATCCCGGGCTGACAAGACTATATGTCGTCGAGAATATGCATGAGCGTAAGACCAAAATGGCAGATCTATCGGACGGTTTTATTGCTTTACCAGGTGGGGCAGGTACATTGGAAGAAATCTTTGAACAATGGACATGGGCACAATTAGGTATTCATCAAAAGCCGTGTGCTTTTCTAAATGTAGCGGGCTTTTATGAAGATTTGCTTAAAATGGTTCAAGGAACTGTAGATAAAGGTTTTAGCCAAGCAAGGTTTGCCGATAAATTGATCGCTTCGGATAAAATTGAGGATATTCTTCAGCAATTTGAACAATATCAGCCGCCTGCTCCGAAATGGACAAATGCGGATGTTCAACCATAAATGAGGTTAGATAGGTGAAAACAATTACGGTCGCCGCTGCGGTGATCTTAAATGAACAAAATGAATTATTGCTTGTTAGAAAGCGTAATACACAGGCTTTTATGCAAGTAGGCGGTAAACTGGAGCCGAATGAGGCTCCGGAAACTGCTATACAACGTGAAATCTTGGAAGAAATAGGTAGCCCGTGTGTAATAGAGCGGTTTATAGGCCGTTTTGAGACAGCAGCAGCCAATGAACCGGATCATGCGCTGATTAGTCATTTATATTTAGTTCGTTTGAAACAGTCTCCACAAATTGCAGCCGAAATTGCTGAAATGAAGTGGATAAAATTTAATGATTCCGAGACAAAACTTGCGCCATTAACCAAAGAAATTGTAATTCCGTGGTGTGAGCAGAACTTATCTACAACTCTATAATTTTAATATGATGTAGATGAAGCAGCAGCTAGGCAACTTGCATAAATAGATGTGCACCCTAGCTGTTTTAGCGCCTGACTTAAAGCGTGAATTGAACTTCCTGTTATGATTACATCATCAATAATCAGCACACGACGGTAACGCCGTTTTTCTTGAGTTATCGCAACAAATTGCTGTTCAATATTTTCAAATCTTTCGAGTCGAGACAATCCTTTTTGAGAGCGTTCATTTAGGCGCTGCACAGGCTGCCAAACAGGTATTTTTAATTGTTTACTTAAAAGTTTGGCGAGCAATAATGATTGATTAAAACCACGTTCAGTTAAGCGTTGTTTAGAAATAGGCATAGGTACTATGGCTTGTACCTTAGGAAATTTTATTTGCTGTAAGACCTCGGCAAGTAAGGTTTGATAGTGTAATTTTTGTTCATATTTGTACTGCTGAATTATGCGGTTAATTGGATATGCGTAGTGGCAAGCCACAAGAACAGATTGATCATTGCGCTGAACTGTTTGCTTAAGCCACGGTAGTTGTTCCCAACATTCTTTACAAAGTGAATATTTTTCCCGTGTTCCTATTTCACATAATAGGCAAGGGGACAATAACTGAAAAAGATATTGAGGGTTGAACAACTTAAACATAAGCGTATCGAGGTGCTTCAGGCAGCCAGCGTTTCAAGAGGGCGTCAGCTTGCTCAGGGTAATCTTTTAGAACTTGTTGTGCAACGTAATGCGCTTGACTCAGTAAATGATCATCTCGTTCTAAACGTGCGACACGGAAGCCCATATCACCTGTCTGTTTTGTTCCTAATAACTCACCCGGACCTCGTAATTCAAGGTCTTTTTCAGCAATGACAAAGCCGTCGTTACTTTCTCTTAAAATTGAAAGTCTTTCTTGCCCATTTTGTGAAAGTGGAGGTTTATAGAGAAGAACACAAAAACTAGCCTTTGCACCTCGTCCGACTCGACCTCGTAATTGGTGTAGCTGTGAAAGTCCTAGTCGTTCAGCATTTTCAATGACCATAATAGAGGCATTAGGTACATCTACCCCAACTTCAATAACAGTTGTCGCAATTAAGAGCTGTAGTTCGTTGTTTTTAAATGCTTGCATGACAGATTGCTTTTCATCAGCTTTCATTTTGCCATGAACCAAACCAATATTAAGTTCAGGAAAGCGCTCTTTCATTTCTTGATAAGTGGCTTCGGCAGCTTGAGCATCTAAAGTTTCGGACTGTTCAACCAGAGTACATACCCAGTAGGCTTGTTTACCTTCTCGGCAATTTGTAGCAATTCGATTTAGCACTTCTTCACGACGATCTAGCGGAATTGTGACGGTCTGAATTGGAGTTCGGCCTGGCGGCAATTCATCAATAATCGATGTATCCAAATCGCCATAAGCACTCATTGCTAATGTTCTAGGAATTGGCGTTGCAGTCATGACGAGTTGATGTGGTGTGAGTTGTTCTGCGCCTTTGTTGCGTAAGGCTAATCGTTGATCCACCCCAAAGCGGTGCTGCTCATCAATAATCACGAGTCCTAATTTGGCAAACTCAACATTATCTTGAAACAAAGCATGCGTACCTACAATAAGCTCGGCATGGCCCTCTTTGATTTGTTGTTCAGCTTGTGTTCGTGCTTTACCTTTTTGTTTGCCTGACAGCCAAGCTACTGTAATACCTAAAGCTTCAAACCAGCGCTTAAAATTTAAATAATGCTGCTCTGCTAAAATTTCGGTAGGTGCCATTAAGGCAACTTGCCAATCTGCTTCTAAGGCGTGACATGCCGCAACTGCCGCAACTAAAGTTTTACCTGCACCTACATCACCTTGTACCAAGCGTAACATCGGTTGGTGTTGTTTTAAGTCGCTTAAAATTTCTTTTGATACACGCTTTTGTGCGTTGGTCATTTGAAAGGGAAGAGCTTCTAACAGTTTTTTTGCAAGTACTTTACTACTCGGAAAAGCAGGTGAGGCAATTTGACGAATATAAGCACGTCGCGTGAGAAGGCTAATTTGATGTGCGACCAACTCTTCAAAAATAAGGCGTTGCTGAGCAGGATGAGACCCTTGGGCCAATTGAATCATATTGGCATCGACAGGTGGCTCATGAATGTAATGTAGGGCTTCTTTGAGTGCGTATCCATTTGTATATTGTTTAGGAAGCAGCTCAGGTAGAGCATCACTATGATGCTTCAACGCCTGTTTAACATATTCAAGTAACTTAGGTTGCGTTAAACCATCAGTACTTGGGTAAATTGCCGTGAGCTGCGTTTTGGGTAGAGGCGTATGCTCATTAATGAGCTGAATTTCTGGATGATAAAGCTCAAGTCCTCGTGCACCTACGCGAACTTCACCAAAAATACGTAAACGGTTACCAGGTTTTATTTTGTCGGTTAAATTTTTATAAATATGATAAAAGCGTAAAGTCACCTTACCAAATTCATCTTGTATTAATGCGGCCATAGATTTACGTTTACCTGGAGGGAAATCAACAGATTTGACTTCACCCTCGAGTAAATAACTACGACCAACCACCAATTGATTCATAGGAATAATGGTACTGCGATCTTCATAATCACGGGGCAGATGAAACAGTAAATCATCTGTGGTAAAAATATTTAGTTTTTCGAGTAGGGCTGCTGAAGCCGATCCAACGCCTTGTAACTGATGGACTGAAGTCATGTCCCCTCAACGAGTTCTCTATGCATATATTATTTATCGGTTATGGTAAAACATCTCAGCGTGTTGCTAAACAACTATTTGAGACAGGACATCAAATTACCACAATCAGCCGTAGCGAAAAAACAGATCCTTACGGGAAACACCTCGTACAGGATATTTTTACACTTGATTTAAGTGAAATTGCGCCTGTAGAGGTAGTGTATATTTTACTTTCTCCAGACGATAGTACAGTTCAAGGTTATCAACATACTTACGTTGATAGTATTGAACCTATTCGTCAGGCGTTAAAATTACATCCAGTCAAAAGACTCATTGTCGTGTCATCTACACGTGTATATGGTGAAAACTCTGGTGAAACTATTAATGATGATAGTGAGATTCACCCGAATGACGCTCAAGGACATATCCTGCATAATATGGAATTGCTTTGGCAGAAATACTTTCCAGCTCAGTGCGTGATTGTACGTCCTACAGGGATTTATGGTACTTCGATTGACCGATTAAAACGCATGGCTGAAAACACACAGACCTATCCAAATATTCACTATAGTAATCGTATTCATATTGATGATTTGGCAAGATTTTTAGCATTTTTAGCCGATTTTGAAAAACCGCATAAGAGTTATCTTGTTGCAAATAATGCTCCTGTACCTTTACATGAAGTTTTACTGTGGTTCCAAAGTCAGTTGGATTTACCACTTCTTACTTTAGATTCAGCTCATGTTTCAGGTAAAAAAATATATGCGAAACATTTATTTGAAACAGGTTTTCAGCTTGAGCACCCAATTTGCTTTAATGACTATTTATTATGTTTAAATGCTCATGGTACAAATTAAAATTTAGACTAAACTTTAAATAACAATAGAAATACCAGAAGAGGCAATCAAATTGCCGATAAAGAAAAAAAGGTTGCAAGTGAAGAAATTTTGTTTAGCTCTTATTTTGAGCGTAATGTCAGTTGCGAGTTGGGCTCAAGATCAGGTGTGGTGTACATATGATCCTATGGGTACCCAAGGGGATATAACGCGTCGTTTAAACGACATTCGATTATATGCTCAGCAATATCAAGTCAAGTTCAAGGTCGTCAGTTATCAAAAAGAGCAGCAAGCTATACAAGCTTTTGATGAGGGGAAATGTTCGGGGCTAGCAGCAAGTAACTTTAATACTTATCAGTACAATCATTTTATGGGGAGCAGTTCGGGTATTGGTCTTATACCTAATAACCGAACCGCTCGAAATTTATTGCAGCTTTTAAACCATCCTACAATTGAGAAAAAACTTATTAATCAAGACTATGAAGTGGTCGGTATGATTCCAGTAGGAACAGCTTACATGGTCATGAAAAACAAAAAAATATCAAAAGTTGCACAGCTTAGAGGCCAGCGAGTCGGAGTCTTGGCTAATAATCCGCCACAGCAGGCTTTGGTGAGCAGTGTAGGGGCGCAGCCAGTCTATGTTGACTTATCCAATGCAATTGCCCAGTTCCAGCAAAATAAAATCGATATTATGCCTGCACCGATTTATGGTCTTTTACCTTATAACTTACAGAAAGATTTTGGGCCAGACACTCAGGTGATTAATTTTCCATTGGCTTATTTTGGGGTAAATCTAATTATTAAACCTCAAGCTTATCCTGCCAATTTTGGACGAAAAATTCGGGCTTGGTTTGTGCAAAATAGTCAATTACTAACGAATAGAGCAATGCAGTGGGAAAATCATTTACCTGCCTATTATTGGGTAGATGTTTCTTTTTACGAAAAGCAGAGCTATGACATTATGGTGGCCAAAATACGTAATCAATATGTTCGCTCTGGATATTATGATGCATACTTTGTTGAGCTAATGAAACGCTTACGTTGTATCGATGATCCACGTTACTTTGAATGTTCTATGCGTCGATAAAATAAAAGGCAACCAGAGTTGCCTTTTATTTTGACTAAAAATTTAAGATTTCTTACGTTTTAAACGGCGTTTAGCTTGTTGAGATGCCATTGCTTCAAGGGCTTCTTTTAACTCTTCATCAGTAAAGGTGGTGATGTGTTGCAACATCTGTAACGTTACTTCATCAAGTACTAACTGTGCGCCTGCTGCCATTTGACGGAAATTATCATCAAACTCGATTTGGCCTTGGTCATTTGTTCGAATGTAATTTTGTTGAGTTAAGACTTTGATAAAGCTTTGGAACAATGCTTTGTCAAAGAACTCTGGAGAATTAAATTCGTAAAGTACAGATAAACGTTGGCCTAACAAATGACTTAGCTCTTCAACTTGTTTTGTTGAAATATTGCCTGAACCACGCTGTGTGATTAAAGCTAACGTCATGTAATAACGCTCAAGACTTTGTTTAACAGGTGTTGCCAATACAACAAGCTGATTGTGCTCTTCAGTATTTGGTGCAGAGCTAATCAAGTTACCTTCATCATCTTGCTCAATAAGTTTTGATTGAACTAATGCATCTGCATATTGTTCAATCTGTTCTTTAAGTTCACTACTTTTCCATTTAAGGAATAGTTCAGCTTTTAAGAACGGGTAAAGTGTATAGATGACATTACTTAAATCAGTACGACTAATTTTTCCGTTATGCTCAACAAGAGATGCAACCAATGAAGGTAAAACGAAAGCATGCAAAATGTTATTACGGAAATAAGTGAGGAGAACGGCTTGGTTATCTTCAATCGCAATAATGTCACCAAGAGCATGCTGTACACGCTTAATGAGTTTAAGTTTTAAGCCGTAAGCAATAATTTCCTTACCAGATAAAGGCGTTACTTCTGTACGTGCATCATAAGGGAAATTTGATGCCAAATTGCGATAAGCTTCAAGCTGTTTAATACAGATTTCTTCATCAAGCGTATGTTTTGGCGTTGCAAGTAAAATAATTGAAAGTAAAGAAACCGGGTTAATCACTACCGCACGGTTAATATTCTCTAAAATTGCATTTGCAGAGCTATTCACTGCTTCTGAAACAGCGGGTGGTACTGGGTCGTCATTCTTTTCAATGTAGACATTTTCTGCATTGTGCTGTTTAAGCAAGTCATCTAGAAAAACAGGTTCACCAAAGTTAACGTGTACCTTACCGAAAATGCGTTCAATTTTTCGAAGTGTTTTTAAAATACCAAAAATAGACTCAGCTTCTTTTGGCTTACCTTGCATTTCGCCTACATAGGTCGAACCTTCCATAAGACGTTCATAACCAATATAAGTTGGTACAAATACAATCGGCTTGGCACGGCCACGTAAATGGCTATGAACGGTCATTGCAAGCATGCCAGTTTTCGGTGGTAATAAACGACCTGTACGTGAACGTCCACCTTCAATAAAGTATTCAAGTGGTGTGTTGCGAGAAAGAATACTATATAAATATTCTTTAAATACCGAAGTATAAAGGCCATTACCACGGAAAGAGCGGCGAATAAAGAAGGCACCGCCACCACGTAAAAGCTGACCAACGAAAGGTAAGTTTAAGTTGTCGCCCGCAGCAATATACGGAACCATCAAACCACGTTTATAGATCACATAAGACAGTAATAAGTAGTCAATATGGCTACGGTGACATGGTGTGTACACAATTTCATAGTCTTTTGCGAGCTCACGAACAGTGCTGAAGTTATGAACTTCTACCCCGTCATAAAGCTGAGTCCATAAGCGTGTTAATGCTAAATCTGCAAAACGTACTGCTGAGTGAGAATAGTCAGATACGATTTCGTTGACATAACCAATCGCACGGCGCTCTGCTTCAAGCATGCTGATTTTGCCACGAATACTTTCGCGTCGAATAGCTTCTTGAACATCACGAGACTTTAATACCGACTGCATGACATTGCGGCGATCTGATAAGTCAGGGCCTAAAACAACTTCACGTTGGCGGTCAAGGTAGTCATTTAAAGTGCTCACAATATAAGTCGCTGGTGAAAGGTTCGGATAATGCTGTTGAGCATATTCAACGAGGTCACGCAAAGACTGTGGTTCATGGAACTCTAAATAAGATTGACGACCATGTAAACCAATATTTACAAGCTGTTTAACGGTACTTGGTGTTGCCCATGTGTCTGAGAACAATAGCTTAAACCAAGAGTCTTCTTTATCTGGAGAGCGGCCCCATAAAACGGTTACTGGAACCAGTTCTATATCGAGCTCAGGATTTGCTTGTAAAACTTCAATCAGTTTAATTAAACGAGGTGGAAAAGCATGAGGAGGGGGATTTAATAGGTTATTTTCATCATTGTGCTGTAAAAATAAAACTGAAGCTTTTTCCTGATGAGTACCGATGACTAATGGATCTAACGCTGGCTTTAAATTTAAACGGCGAGTTTCCCCATCCACCACTAACGCATTACTGCGAGAATGATTTTGCAAGACGTAGCACACTACCTTTTGGCGCTCAGTCTTTGCTTCAGTTTCCGATGTTTCTGATACTGGTTCAGTAGGAACTTCCCCAAGAACATGTGGTGTTACCACGAGGTCAAGTAGCTTACTTGAAAGCCGACGATACATTTGACCAAACCCACTCTTGGACATAAGAACTCCTACTTCTTAAAGACAAATCCCAGCACCAAATGCAGAGGGTAATTATTTTGAGGCATTTATTAAAAAAAACAATATGCTACTTTCTTATAAATTATAATGCTTTTGGCATTTTTTATCGTTAAAAATCGTATTTTTAGCTACTTTAAGGGTAATGTTCGTCAGAAGTTGACTGATTGTTCCATGTACAAATAGTTTTTTATGGCACAATAGATTCTACACATCTGTCCTTTAATACCAATTTTGCCTGCAATATGAAGGTATCTCTCATGAATGCGTTAACCCAAGAACTGGTTGAGCTGCTCACTTTAGAAAAGCTTGAAGAAAATATTTACCGTGGAATTAGCCGTAATTTGGTCGGTAAACGTGTTTTTGGAGGTCAGGTTTTAGGGCAGGCTTTACGTGCAGCTTCTTATACAACTGATCGTCCTGCGCATTCTATGCACGCTTACTTTTTATATGGTGGCGATATTAATGCTCCAATCATTTATGAAGTAGATCGCTTGCGTGATGGAAAAAGCTTTGTCAGTCGTCAGGTTCGGGCAGTCCAACATGGACGAGTTATTTTCTCTGCAATGGTATCTTTCGCCAATCCTGAAGAAGGCTTGAACTACCAACACTCAGAACCAGAATATCCAGCTCCTGAGACCTTAAAGTCGGAAAATGAACTGAAAGAAGGTATTCTTAATTTTGTACCGGAAAATGTTCGTGCAAGTTTCATGCGTGAACGTCATGTTGAAATACGACCGATTGATCCAGTCAATCCATTTCAACCACAACCGGAAGCGCCATATAATGCGCACTATATCCGTACCCATGACCGTATTCCAAAACAACTTGATGATATCGCTTTACACCAAGCAATTGTGGCGTTTTATTCAGACTTTACTTTGATGACTACGGCTTTAAGACCACATGGTCTAAGCTATATTTCTCCAAGTTTACAGTGTGCCAGTATTGATCATGCCATTTATTTCCATCGCCCACTTCGCGCTGATGAATGGATGCTCTATGACATGGAAGCAACAGTTAGTGCAGCTTCTCGTGGTTTGAATTTTGGTCGTATGTGGCAAAATGGCCAACTTGTATGTAGTACGGTACAAGAGGGTTTAATTCGTTTGCGGGAAATTGAAACGCAATAAACTTATTTATAAAGCCATCTCATAAGATGGCTTTTTTATTTTAATTGAAAGGATGTGACAAAAAATTGCTCGAATGAAAAGCAAGCTCATGTCATATTTGCAAAAGGATTGCCTACTGAAAAAAATAATGCTGATATGAACTTAAATACACAAATTCTGATTGCTGCCATTTTAGGTTTAGCCTTTGGCTTCGTGCTTACCATGTATCCTGATACTGCTTTTGTAAAGCATAGCTTATACGGGTTAGGCATATTAAGTAGTGTCTTTATTGGGCTACTTAAAATGTTGTTGGTGCCGTTAATTTTCAGCTCTATTGTTGTTGGAGTTTCAAATTTACAGGCAGGAGGGCAGCTAGGTCCTGTTTGGAAAATTACGTTTTTATGTTTTATCACCACCACCACATTAGCCTTAATCTTGGGTATTGGCTGTGCTCATTTATTTGAGGTGGGGCGAGGTGTAGATATTTCAATTTTTCAGGCATCAATGCAAAACTATCAAGCACCAGATAGTTTAAACCCAGCAACTTTCTTTACTAACTTTATTCAAAATACGTTAATTAATCCCTTTAAAGCATTTAGTGATGGAAACGTTTTAGCTGTTGTGGTGTTTGCACTATTTGTGGGTTTTGCATTGGTTCAAGGTGGTGAACGCTTTAAGAGTATCCGATTATTAAGTCATCAGTTTTTTGAAATGATGATGATGCTAGTGGGATGGGTCATGAAGTTGGCGCCATTAGGAATTTTTGCATTACTTGCTAAATTAATGGCTACAGAAGATATTTCAGTATTAAGCCGCTTGGCAGAGTTTGCTGTTGTTGTAACTGGAACCACTATTTTCCATGGTGCTGTTGTTTTGCCATTACTGCTCTGGATTGTTGGTCGTATGAGTCCTTGGACTTTTTTCAAAGGTACACGTACAGCCTTAATTACTGCGTTTGCAACAAGTTCGAGCTCTGCAACAATGCCGCTGAGCATGAAATGCACACAGGAAAACTTAGGTGTTCGTCCTCAAACGGCAGGTTTTGTGATTCCATTAGGTTCTCAACTTAACATGGATGGTACAGCTTTATATGAGGCTGCCGCTGCGCTCTTTGTTGCAAATTTAGTGGGACTAGACTTAAATCTGACCCAGCAAATTGTTGTGTGCTTAACAGCGATGATTGCATCACTTGGTGCACCAGGAATTCCAAGTGCGGGTATGGTTACCATGATTATGGTATTACAGTCTGTGGGTTTGCCTGCTGAAGCAATTGCGATTTTACTTCCAATCGACCGTTTACTTGATACAGTAAGAACGGTGGTAAATGTGCAGGGCGATATGATGATTAGTGTAGTTGTAGATCGATATACTAAAGAGAAAGATATCAGTTTCTAAGCGCTAAATAAAAAAGCAGGATTTTAAATCCTGCTTTTTTATTTTTAAGCGGCTTGTAGCTCGGCTCTTTTTGCTGCTGGAGATTGAGATAAATAACTTACCGCATCTTCAGTGCTACCTTCTTTAACTGGATCGTACCAAGGCATGAGATAGTCAATTTGCTGAGCAATAAGCCAAAATGGATTTGGTAATACCTGATTATCTTTACGGCTAATCTTGTACCACTCTACAGCAACCCAAACTGGAAAAAATTTAGATTTGGCCGCATCGGCAAACCGAGGATCTTGCTTCATAATATGCGCAGCGCCGTCTACCCATAATCCAAGGACAAGGGTAATAACAGCAAGGCTTAAATAGTAACGTGGGATGTAACCACCACCAAGATGACGATATAAGTCAAAGGCTACGGTGCGATGTTCAATTTCTTCAGAACCATGCCATTTAACCAGATCTACCATTTCTGGATCTGCGCCTAATTCTTCCCAACGGTTGTTATAAAGCGCATATTTACCGAGTACACAGGTCATATGCTCAACAGTTGCGATAACACCTAAACGAAATAAATCCCATTGTTCCTGCAAGAACTGAGGAACTTCTTTATCAAAAGGTTTATCTGCCAAAGCAGTGGTAAATAGATAATTCATAATGTCCAGATTTCTCTGGATATCAATATTACGTGCGCTTAAATATTCTTTATTGGCAGAAGTGTGTGCATTTGCGTGCATTGCTTCTTGGCGAATAAATGCTTGGACATCCTGTTTAAGTTTTTCATCGGTAATACGAGGTAAAACCTTATTATAGAGTCGACAGAACCAGAACTCTCCAGCAGGCAAGATATTATTAATTTCATTAATAAAATAACTTGCAAACGGTTGGTTTGGAATCCAGTCTACAGGGGTATCTTTCCAGTCAAATTTTACCTTGCGTGGAAGAATTTTATAATCAATAGAAGAACCTAAAGCTTTATTCTTCAAAAAAGATAGCAATTTCATCATTTAGTCCTGATTTTTAACTCGATGAAGTTATAACGAGTATAAAAAAAGCCCCTACATTTGTGTTTAGCAATAGGGGCCAATTGAATATAAATTTAATAAAGAAATTGTATCTGTTTTGACGATTTACTCTTCTGCATCCTCATCGCTTGCTTCCGGGATCGCATCGACGTCAAATTCAGGCTGTTGCTCAAGCGTAAAGTGTAGACGTCCAGCCATTACACTTGCGAGTTCTTCTAAGCCTAGTTTGTTTAATGAAGAGAAAAGCTGAATTGAGAAATCAAGCTTCATTTTTTTCAATTGTTGTTTAACTTCAAGCAAAACTTTGTTTGCTGGACCACGGTTAAGTTTGTCTGCTTTGGTTAAAAGAATATGAACAAATAAATGGCGGGAATAAGCCCACTCTAGCATCATCATGTCAAAGTGCTGTAAAGGGTGGCGAATATCCATGAGTAAAACCAAACCTTGTAAGCTTTTACGATGGATTAGATAGTTTTCTAATTCTTTTTGCCAAACACGCTTCATATCTTCTGGTACGGCTGCATAACCATAACCAGGAAGGTCAACTAAGCGTTGATCTGGATTACCTAGGCTGAAAAAGTTAATCATTTGCGTGCGCCCAGGTTTTTTGGAGGCACGTGCAAGCTGTTTCTGGTTTGTTAATGCATTAATTGCGCTAGATTTTCCTGCATTTGAACGTCCGGCAAACGCAATCTCGTAGCCACTATCTTCAACACATAGTGCCAATTTCGGAGCACTCATTAAAAATTCAGCTTGGCGTAACCAGTTTAGAGATTGCACAGCATAGGCTGTAATCGCTGGATCCGGTTTCTTTTCATAACTGATCTTTTGCTTGGGTGCGAGTCTGGCTTTGGTGTCTTTCGATTTTTCACTACGACGCATAAAAAATAACTTTTTAAATGAGAGGGCTCGCGCCTAGTATAAAGGAGCTTGGTTATTCTTGCTAATTTTCAGTAAGCTTGCTTAAAAAGATAAATAGAATTACGGGCTCTAGAGTTGTAAAAAGGCGATAGGGGAGTGATCTGAAGCAGATTTTGGCTGTTGTAAAACTTCACCTAACGTATATTGATCTAAACTTTGATAAAAGCTTTCCAAAGCTTGATCAAGAATACCTTTCAAACCGCAATGGGAGCGTAAAACACAAGGTGGTGTATTGCATTCAACAATTTGGTGGTCACCTTGTAAAATTCGGACAATTGTTCCAAGTTTTAAATCTAAAGCTTTTGGATTTAATCGAATTCCACCCCCTTTGCCGCGAATGGTAATAATCCACTCTTGTTTACCCATAAAATGGACAACCTTCACAAGATGATTTTGCGAAACATATAAATCTTGAGCGATTTCTGCAATCGTGTACGGCGCATCACTTGGACGAGCGACATACATTAATATTCGCAAAGCATAATCGGTAAATTTATTAAGTTGCATGATCACCAAAAACTAAAGGTTAAGAGGTTGATCATCTTAGCCTGAAAGTCTAAAGAATAAAACTTTCAGGCCAGAGCTTTTTTAAGTTACAGCGTTAAAGGAGCTGAAACTTGTACTTGATCACCAACTCTATAGTGCTCAAGCAAAATGTTTGAAACAGAGAACTCTGTATGGTTTTCTTCTGGTTGAACATCAAAATGATAAGTATTGTCCTCTTGAGCCTCTGCTAACTTAAATGCTTTTGGTTGTTCAAGCTGTTGGTTAGGTACTTGAACTTTTACAGAAATAAAAGCATTTGCTGGGCTGGTGAGTACATCTTCATGGTCAGTTGCTTTTAAAGTGAAACGTTTGCCAGACTCAAGTGGGTCAATTTGCGTAATTTCAAATGAACGCCAGCCAGCCCATCCACCTTTCAAGCTTTCAAGTTGTTCATATTTTTGTTTTTCAACACCAATTAAGATATCTGCCAACTGTAAGTAAGCTTGTTTCCACGCTTCAATGAGTTCTGATTCAAATGGAACATTTAAAACTTCACTAATTGAATGAAGCAAGTTGTCGCCCACAATTGCATATTGATCTGGCTGAATATCTAAACTGACATGCTTAGTGGTAATGCGTTCAACCGCTTTAGCAAGCACTGTAGGATTCTCAATATTTTCAGCATACGCGAGTACAGCTGCTGCAAGAGCACGAGGTTGGCGCAGGCTGGTCTGATCATCAAGATTAAAAACATTTTTTAATTCTGGGTTGTTATTCAACATACGTTTATAAAAGTATGTAGTCAGAGTAACACCATGTTCACGCAATACAGGTACAGTAGATTTAACGAGTTCAATTTGTTGTGGAGTCATGGCTAGACCTTAATTATCTGGCTATATAAGATGTATTTAAAATACATCTTTAAGAAAATTGTGGCAATAGCTTTTTTACAAAAACCTTAAAAAAATTAAGGGATATTACATCCCTTAATTTAATTGATTGATTTGATTGTTTTTTATTTTCCAAATAATGAACCGAGTAATCCTCGTACTAATTTTTGTCCAGTACTACCCCCTAAACTTCGAGCGGCACTTTTTGCAAAAGTTCCAACAATATCTTGAGTCAATTTTGCTCGTTCTCTTGCCGCACGTTCTTCTTCTTTCTGCTGTTCACGTGCTAGACGTTCTTGTTCTTTAGCTTGCTGTTTCTCTAAAGCTTCTTGCTCTTTGGCAAGCTCCGCATCTTGTTTTTGTTGTTCACGCTCAGCGACTTTATTTTGGAGCATTTCATATGCACTCTCACGGTCTACGACTTGTTCATAGACGCCAGCAATAATACTTTGCTCAATTAAAGTTTTTCGTTCTTCAGGTGTGATAGGGCTAAAAGAAGAGTAAGGAGGCATAACCCAGCCACGTTCAACAATTTGTGGAGTACCTTGCTCATCTAGACAACTAATAAGCGCCTCACCCACGGCTAGCTGTGTAATTGCCTCATCCACTTTAAAATCAGGATTTGAACGGAATGTATCTGCAGCAGTTTTTACTGCTTTTTGATCTTTGGGGGTAAAGGCGCGTAGGGCATGTTGCACACGGTTACCGAGCTGACCCAAAACACTCTCTGGTAAATCAAGTGGGTTTTGAGTGATAAAGTAAATACCGACGCCTATAGAGCGAATTAAACGTACAACTTGTTCAATTTTTTGTTGTAAAGCTTGACTGGCGTTGTCGAATAACAAGTGAGCTTCATCAAAGAAAAACACGAGTTTTGGTTTATCCATATCACCAACTTCAGGAAGTTGTTCAAATAATTCAGAAAGCATCCATAACAAGAAAGTGGCGTATAGCTTAGGTGTATTCATGAGCTTGTCTGCAGCAAGAATATTGATATAGCCACGACCATTAGCATCAGTTTGTATAAAGTCTAGAATATTTAAAGCTGGCTCTCCAAAGAACTGGTCTCCACCTTGGTCGGCAAGAGCGAGCAAATTACGCTGAATTGCTCCTAAACTAGCTGGAGATAGATTGCCGTACTCGGCTTTAAATTCTGCCGCATGTTCACTCACAAAGGTGATCATAGCTTTCAGATCTTTAAAGTCGACTAACAGTAATCCTTGATCATCTGCAATGCGGAATACAGCAGATAAAACACCTTCTTGAGTATCATTTAGGTTAAGTATGCGTGCTAATAAAATTGGTCCAATCTCAGAAATAGTGGTCCGAATAGGATGGCCTTGTTGACCAAATAGATCCCAAAAAATAACGGGATTGGCAGCAAAAGGAACACTATCAATTTGTAGAAGTTTTAAGCGTTCATTAAATTTATCCGAGGCCTCGCCAGCTTTTGCAAGACTTGACACATCACCCTTTGCGTCAGCAAGAAAGACGGGAACACCGATTCGAGAAAAACTTTCTGCAAGAACTTTTAGGGTGACAGTTTTACCTGTACCCGTAGCACCTGCAATCAGACCATGTCGGTTGGCAAATTGAGAAAGCAAAACAATTTCTTTTGATGTGTCATTAATGTTTTTTGCAATAACAATCGGTGTACCCATATATTTTTATCCCTTGGAGCGAGCCACTATTGATGTTGTCGTTTTACAAATGTTTTAGTGCATTTTCGATATCTTGAATTAAATCTTGAGGATCTTCTAGCCCTATACACAAACGAACCAATAAACCTTGTTGTAAATGTGTATTCTCAAGTTTCCTCATCATTTTTAAATCATAAAGCATAACGAGGCTAACTGGTCCGCCCCAGCTAAAGCCAAGTTTAAATAACTTAAGAGCGTCACAAAAACGGCGTACTGCTGAAATATCATAGTCAGGTTTAAATATGACACTGACTAATCCTGCACTCTTACCTGTAGTGTAAATCTCTTGCCAATATTGATGACCTGGAGAGGCTTTATCGCTTGGATGTAGAACTTGTGCAAATTGAGGCTGTTGCTTTAACCATTCCAATAAGGTTTTTGCATTATCTGATTGCTGTTTATACCGTAGTGACATATGTGCGAGGCTGCGCTGAACTTGTGCTGCATCATCTCCTGAGATAGCAATACCTAGAATGGCATGTGTACGGAACAGGCGGTGATACAGTTTTTCATCACGTGCTACAACACTTCCCATTAAAATATCACCACCACCACTTGGATATTTTGTTAGCGCATGTACGGTTAGATCTACCGACAAGTGCTCATCAGAGAAATCAAAAGCATTAAATGCAAGTCCAGCTCCCCAAGTATTATCTAAAGCAGTTACAACTCCATGTGACTTAGCTTTTTTAACGAGTTCTTTAAGATCGGGAAATTCAAGAGTCACTGAACCTGCTGCTTCTAACCATAAGAGCTTGGTTTTTTCAGTCGGCTTAAAACTTGATACATCAATTGAATTATAAATTTTGACACTAATACCATATTGATCTTTTAAGTGGTTTAGATGCTCTAGATTTGGGCCATATATATTGTCCGGGACCCAAACTTCATCGCCTGTTGCTAAAAAAGCAGAGTTAACTAAGTTAATTGCAGATAAACCGCTGGGTGCAAGTAAACAGTACAAGCCACCTTCAATTTGAGCAATATTGTCGCCTAAGGTAAATGTGGTTGGCGTACCGTGCGTTCCATAACTGTAATCATAAGGGTCGGTCCAGTGACGGTCAAAAAGGTGCGTAGTTGATTTAAAAATAATAGTCGATGCACGAAATAAGGGAGGTTGCACAGTTTCAATAAATTGTGGTGCTTTTCGTGGTGCATGAATGAGTCGGGTTTGGAAATTGTTATGCTTTTTCATGGGGCGCTATGCTTTAAATAATAAGATTAGATTAAGAGAAAACTGATTTATTCGCCAGATTTTTGGTTAATTCTAAGATGTTTCGTTACTACTGTAACATTCACTAAAAACTTGGCTTTATTTTTGCAAAGATCAAACCAACATTCTAACAACAATAGGTTTAAGCGCATGAAGTCGCATTTACGTGTTCACTATTTTCAACATATTGCTGGCGAAGGTTTTGGAAGTTGCTATTCGTTTTTAAAAGCGCATCACGCCACTATTAGCTCTACAGAATTCTTTGCACTTCCCGTAGATCGGTCACTTGAAATAGAAGCTTTACCTCGGATTGAAGAAGTTGACTTACTACTAATTATGGGTGGAACCATGAGTGTAAATGACGAGGCAAACTATCCATGGCTTAAAATAGAAAAAAGATGGTTGCGTCGATATTTGGCAGCAGGGAAACCAGCAATAGGTCTTTGCTTGGGTGGGCAGCTAATTGCGAATGCATTGGGTGCAGCAGTAAGCCGTAATCGTTATCAAGAACTAGGATGGTCGACAGTTCAAAGAGTTGCAAACTTACCACAAGAAAGTTTTCCGTTACCTGAAGAAATCAATGTGATGCAGTGGCATAGTGAAACATTTGAAATACCTAAAGGAGCTATACGTTTGGCTGAGAGCATTGCTTGCCGTAATCAAATGTATCAGATTGGGAAAAATGTATTAGGTTTTCAATTTCATCCGGAAATGACACCAGCAGCTTTACAGCTTTTACTGGAAAATGAAGAAGAGCTATCTATTTTTGACGGAGAATATGTTCAATCTGCACATGAACTGCAATCTTCAGAAGCACAGAAATTTGAACAAGGTAATCAACTCTTAAATAAAGCAATTGAGTTTGTAATAAATGTATAGAATGAATTATTAATACGTAGCTAAAGTGGAATTTGAGCAAAAAATAGAAAAAGAGAATTGCATAAGACTTAAACAATCGTTATAATGAGCGACCCTCAAGAAGAGGGCATTTACTGCGAAGAAAGTAGTAAATGTGCATTACAGTCGTGGCATCGATCACGACCTTGGTGATTATCACTGCCTTTGACACTTACCAATAGGTGAGATGCGTCAAAGGTGATTCTTTATATATTTGGCTTGGAGTTTACTGGTATGTCTAACCAGAGAATTCGTATCCGTCTTAAGTCTTTTGATCATCGTCTGATTGATCAATCTGCTCAAGAGATCGTAGAAACCGCTAAGCGTACCGGCGCACAAGTTTGTGGTCCAATTCCGATGCCTACTCGCATCGAACGCTTCAACGTTCTTACTTCACCGCACGTTAACAAAGATGCGCGTGACCAGTACGAAATCCGCACCTACAAACGTTTGATCGACATCGTTCAACCTACAGATAAAACTGTTGATGCATTGATGAAGTTAGATCTTGCAGCTGGTGTTGATGTTCAGATCGCTTTGGGTTAAGGCTTTCGGTTAATTAACGATTAGTTAATTAGGCCGCTTTTTTAGAGGTTTATGCACATGGCTATTGGTTTAGTCGGTCGCAAATGTGGTATGACTCGCATCTTTACAGATGCTGGTGTTTCTGTACCTGTTACAGTCATCGAAGTCGATCCAAACCGCATTACGCAAATCAAAACACTTGAAACTGATGGTTATCAAGCTGTTCAAGTAACTACTGGTGAACGTCGCGAATCTCGCGTAACTAACGCTCAGAAAGGTCACTTCGCGAAAGCTGGTGTTGCTGCTGGTCGCTTGGTTAAAGAATTCCGTGTTACTGAAGCTGAGCTTGAAGGTCGTGAAGTTGGCGGTACTATTGGCGTTGATTTGTTCACAGTTGGTCAAATTGTTGACGTAACTGGTCAATCAAAAGGTAAAGGTTTCCAAGGTGGTGTTAAACGTTGGAACTTCCGTACCCAAGACGCTACTCACGGTAACTCAGTTTCTCACCGTGTATTAGGTTCTACAGGTCAAAACCAAACTCCTGGACGCGTGTTCAAAGGCAAAAAAATGGCTGGTCACTTAGGTGATGAACGCGTAACAGTACAAGGTCTTGAAATCGTATCTATTGACGCTGAACGTTCTGTTTTAGTTGTTAAAGGTGCAATTCCTGGTGCAACTGGCGGTGACGTAATTGTACGTCCTACCATCAAGGCCTGAGGGGAAATACCGTGAATTTGAAAACTGTTTCCGGCTCTGCTGTTGAATTGTCTGAAGTTGCTTTCGGACGTGAATTTAACGAGGCTCTTGTACACCAAGTTGTTACTGCTTATTTAGCAGGTGGTCGTCAAGGTACTCGTGCTCAAAAATCGCGTGCAGACGTTTCTGGCGGTGGTAAAAAACCATTCCGTCAAAAAGGTACTGGTCGTGCTCGTGCGGGTTCTATTCGTAGCCCTATCTGGGTTGGTGGTGGTAAAACTTTTGCTGCTCGTCCACAAGATTGGTCTCAAAAAGTAAACCGTAAGATGTACCGCGGTGCAATGCAATGTATCTTAGCTGAACTTGTTCGCCAAGATCGCCTTGTATTAGTTGAAGAGTTTGCTGTTGCAGCTCCAAAAACTAAAGAATTGCTTGCAAAACTTAACGACTTAAATGCTGCTCGTGCATTAATCGTTACTGACGCTGTAGATGAGAACTTATATCTTGCAGCACGTAACCTTCCACATGTAGATGTGGTGGATGCAACTGCAATCGATCCTGTAAGCTTGATCGCGTTTGATAAAGTTGTGATGTCTGTAGCTGCTGCTAAGAAAATTGAGGTAGAACTCGGATGAACAACGAACGTATCTATCAAGTCCTTAAAGGACCAGTCTTCTCAGAAAAGGCACAAGTTTTAGGTGATACTGTTGGTGTTCAAGTATTTAAAGTGGACATCAATGCTACTAAACTTGAAATCAAAAAAGCAGTTGAAAAACTTTTTGGTGTAGAAGTTGTTAAAGTTAACACAACTATTACTAAAGGTAAGACTAAGCGCTTTGGTCGTACATTAGGACGTCGTTCTGATGTTAAAAAAGCATACGTCACCCTGAAAGCCGGCCAAGATGTTGAAATGGCTGACTTGGGCGATACCGCTGAAAGCGCAGCGGAATAAGGACGAAAATTATGCCGATTCAAAAATGTAAGCCAACGTCTCCAGGACGTCGCTTTGTAGAGAAAGTGGTTCATGACCATCTTCACAAAGGCGCTCCTTACGCACCGTTGGTTGAAGCTAAAAAACGTACTGGTGGTCGTAATAACAACGGTCACATTACTACTCGTCACGTTGGTGGTGGTCATAAACAACACTACCGTATCGTTGACTTCAAACGTAACAAAGACAGCATCCCAGCTGTTGTAGAGCGTATTGAATACGATCCAAACCGTACAGCCCATATTGCTTTATTGAAATATGCTGACGGTGAGCGTCGTTATATCATTGCACCTAAAGGTTTACGTGCTGGCGATAAAGTACAATCTGGTAACGATGCTCCAATTCGTCCAGGTAACTGCTTGCCACTTCGTAATATGCCGATCGGTTCTACACTTCATAACGTTGAACTTAAAATTGGTAAGGGTGCACAATTAGCGCGTTCTGCTGGTGCTTCTGTTCAGTTGTTGGGTCGTGATGGTTCTTACGCGATTATTCGTCTTCGTTCAGGCGAAATGCGTAAAGTGCATGTTGAATGCCGCGCTGTAATTGGTGAAGTTTCTAACCAAGAAAACAACCTTCGTTCATTGGGTAAAGCTGGTGCTTCACGCTGGCGTGGTGTTCGTCCTACCGTACGTGGTATGGCGATGAACCCGATTGACCACCCACACGGTGGTGGTGAAGGGCGTAACAAAGGTATTCAACCTGTAAGCCCATGGGGTCAAAAAGCTAAAGGGTACAAGACACGTACCAATAAGCGTACGACTAAGATGATTATTCGCGACCGTCGCGTCAAGTAAAGGAATCTGACTAATGCCTCGTTCTCTGAAAAAAGGCCCATTCGTCGATGCGCACTTGTTCGCTAAGGTTGAAGCGGCTGTTGCTAGTAACTCTCGCAAGCCGATCAAAACTTGGTCTCGTCGTTCGATGATCCTTCCAGATTTTGTTGGTTTAACAATCTCTGTTCATAATGGTCGTAATCACGTTCCAGTAATTGTTACTGAGCATATGGTTGGTCATAAACTCGGTGAATTCGCGCCAACTCGTACCTATCGTGGTCACGGTGTTGACAAGAAATCTAAACGTTAATAGGTGTCATGATGGAAGTAACTGCTAAATTACGCGGTGCCGCTATCTCGGCACAAAAAGCACGTTTGGTTGCAGATCTTATTCGCGGCAAATCTGTTGCGCATGCTTTAAACATCTTAAACTTCAGCAATAAAAAAGCTGCTGTTTTAGTAAAAAAAGCATTGGAATCTGCGATTGCAAACGCTGAACACAATAACAGTTTAGATGTTGACGATCTTAAAGTTTCTACGATTTACGTTGATGAAGGCATGAGCCTTAAACGTATTATGCCACGTGCTAAAGGCCGTGCAGATCGTATTACTAAGCGTACTTGTCACATCACCGTTAAGGTAGGGGTTTGATATGGGTCAGAAGGTTCATCCAATCGGTATCCGCCTAGGTGTTGTGAAACGTCATAACGCTAACTGGTATGCGAATCCGAAACAATACGCTGAATACTTGCTTAAAGATCTTCAAGTTCGTGAGTTTTTAACTAAAAAACTTAAGAATGCGATGGTAAGCAATATTCTTATCGAACGTCCATCAGGCGCTGCTAAAGTAACTATTAGCACAGCTCGTCCTGGTATCGTAATCGGTAAAAAAGGCGAAGATATTGAGAAATTACAGCGCGAACTTACCAGCATTATGGGTGTTCCAGCGCAAGTAAGTATCAACGAAATTGATCGCCCAGACTTAGATGCGCGTTTAGTTGCTGAAGCAATTGCTTCTCAATTAGAAAAGCGTGTTATGTTCCGTCGTGCTATGAAGCGTGCGGTTCAAAACACTATGCGTGCTGGTGCTAAAGGTATCAAAGTTGAAGTGTCTGGCCGTTTAGGTGGTGCAGAGATTGCTCGTACAGAATGGTATCGTGAAGGTCGTGTACCTTTGCATACATTACGTGCAGACATTGACTATGCAACTATGCGTGCAGAAACAACTTACGGTACGATTGGTGTTAAAGTTTGGATTTTCCGTGGCGAGATCTTAGGTGGCATGAAACAAGTCATGAACCCTGCTCCTGCTGAAGATCGTCCAGCTAAACGTGGTCGTGGTCGTGGTGAAGGTCAAGAGCGTCGTGGTCGTCGCGGTGACCGTGCTGCTGACAAGGGAGAATAATCCATGTTGCAACCTAAACGTACCAAATTCCGTAAAGTGCACAAAGGCCGTAACACTGGTCTAGCGCATCGTGGTAGTACAGTATCATTTGGTTCGATTGCAATTAAAGCAACTGAACGTGGTCGTATGACTGCGCGTCAGATTGAAGCTGCACGTCGTACTATTAGCCGCCGTATTAAGCGTGGTGGTAAAATCTTTATTCGCGTATTCCCGGATAAACCAATTACTCAAAAGCCTCTTGAAGTGCGTATGGGTAAAGGTAAGGGTAGCGTGGAATACTGGGTTTGCCAGATCCAACCAGGTAAGATCCTGTACGAAATTGAAGGTGTGAACGAAGAATTAGCGCGTGAAGCATTTGCTTTAGCTGCTGCTAAACTTCCGTTTAAAACCACTATCGTGACTCGGACGGTAATGTAATGAAAACTAAAGATCTACGTGAAAAATCGGTAGAAGAGTTGAAAGCTTTGCTTGATGAGCAGCAGCTTAACCAATTCCGTCTTCGTATGGCGAAAGCAACTGGTCAGTTGGGTAAATCGCACGAAGTGCAAGTTGCTCGTAAGACAATTGCTCGTATTAAGACACTCCTTACCGAAAAACAGGGGAACGGACAATGAGTGAAAAAACAGTCCGCACGTTAACCGGCAAAGTCGTAAGTGACAAAATGGATAAATCTATTGTTGTTCTTATTGAACGCCGCGTTCAACACCCGTTGTATGGCAAGTCAATTCGCCGTTCAACTAAGTTACACGCTCATGATGAGAACAACGTTGCTAAAATTGGTGATGTTGTAACCATTAAAGAAAGCCGCCCAATTTCTAAAACTAAAGCTTGGACTTTAGTGGAAGTAGTTGAAGCAGCTGCTGAGTAATTCGACGTTCTTGTTGCATCATCGGTCAATTTCGAGTACTCTTTGAGCCTTTCGAAATTGTGACCGGTGATGCTCGGTTTTGGAGTAGGGCAATGATTCAAACCGAAACTATGCTCGACGTAGCAGACAACAGTGGTGCTCGCCGCGTACAATGTATTAAAGTACTTGGTGGTTCACATCGTCGTTATGCTTCTGTTGGCGACATTATTAAAGTTACTGTAAAAGAAGCAATCCCACGCGCACGTGTTAAAAAAGGTGACGTGATGAATGCGGTTGTAGTTCGTACTAAATTCGGCATTCGTCGTCCAGATGGTTCTGTGATCCGTTTTGATGATAATGCTGCAGTTATTTTGAACAACAACAAAGCTCCGATTGCTACTCGTATCTTCGGACCAGTGACTCGTGAACTTCGTACTGAACAGTTCATGAAAATCATTTCATTGGCTCCTGAAGTTCTATAAGAGGCAATCATGGCTAAGATTAAAAAAGGCGATCAAGTTATCGTGATCGCAGGTAAAGAAAAAGGCAAACAGGGTACTGTGTTGTCTGTTTCTGAAGACCGCGTTAAGGTTGAAGGCCTTAACTTAGTGAAGAAGCATCAAAAGCCTAACCGTGTAACTGGCGCTGAAGGCGGTGTAGTTACTCAAGAAGCTTCGCTTCATATTTCAAACGTGGCAATTTTAAATGCTACAACCCAGAAGGCTGACCGTGTTGGTTACCAAGTGATTGATGGCGTGAAAACTCGCGTTTATAAATCAAATGGTGAATCAGTGGCGGTAGCGAAGTAATAGGTTGAAAAGGCAATGGCCAGACTTAAAGCACGTTACAACGATGAACTTAAAGCAAAGTTAAAAGAAGAACTTGGCATTAAGAACGTGATGGAAATTCCACGCATCACAAAAATTACCCTAAACATGGGTGTAGGCGCAGCTGCAACTGATAAGAAATTATTAGATGGCGCTGTAGTCGACATGCAATTAATTGCTGGTCAAAAACCAGTAATTACACTTGCTCGTAAATCTATCGCAGGTTTCAAAATCCGTGATGGTTGGCCAATTGGTTGTAAAGTTACTTTACGTGGCGACCAAATGTACGAATTCTTGGACCGTTTGATCTCTATCGCAATCCCTCGTATCCGTGACTTCCGTGGTTTCTCTTCGAAATCATTTGATGGTCGTGGTAACTACTCAATGGGTTTGAAAGAGCAAATCGTTTTCCCTGAAATCGATTTCGATAAGATTGATCGTATTCGTGGTATGGATATTACCATTACTACGACTGCTCGCACCGATGACGAAGGCCGTGCGCTTATGCGTGCATTCGGCTTCCCGTTCAAATAAGAGGTCGATATGGCTAAGAAAGGTATGATTAATCGCGAATTGAAACGCGAAAAAACAGTTGCTAAATACGCTGCAAAACGTGCTGAATTAAAAGCTACAATTGCAAACGTAAACGCAAGTGAAGAAGAGCGTTTCGAAGCGATGTTAAAGTTACAAGCATTGCCACGTAATGCATCTCCGGTACGTCTTCGTAACCGTTGTGGTTTAACTGGTCGTCCTCATGGTTACTTCCGTAAGTTCGGTTTAAGCCGTAACAAATTACGTGACACAGTAATGCAGGGTGATGTACCAGGCGTTGTTAAGGCAAGCTGGTAAGGAGCGACTAAATGAGTATGCAAGATACCGTTGCCGACATGCTAACACGTGTTCGTAACGCACAAATGGCTAAGAAACAAACTGTTTCTATGCCTTCTTCTAAGTTGAAAGTTGCAATTGCAAACGTACTTCAACAAGAAGGTTATATTTCAAATGTAGAAGTTGCTCAAGAAGAGACAAAATCTACTTTGACAATTACTTTAAAATATTTCGAAGGCAAACCAGTTATCGAAATGGTTAAGCGCGTAAGCCGTCCAGGTCTTCGCCAATACCGTGGTAAAGATAAACTTCCAAGCGTTAAGCAAGGTTTAGGTATTGCAATTGTTTCTACAAGCAAAGGCATCATGACTGATCGCGCTGCACGTGCTGCAGGCGTTGGTGGTGAAGTTATTGCTTTTGTTTCTTAATAGGTGATTCCTCATGTCTCGTGTGGCTAAAGCCCCAGTAACTGTACCTAATGGTGTAGCAGTTACTCAGAACGGCCGGCAGGTCGAAGTGAAAGGCAGCAAAGGTACATTGTCTTTCAACCTGCATGCGCTGGTCGAGCTAAAACAGGAAGAAGGTAAACTTCAACTTGCTCCAGTTAAAGAATCGAAAGATGCTTGGATGCAAGCTGGTACTGCTCGCGCTGTATTGAACAACCTTGTAAAAGGTGTTAGCGAAGGCTTCGAACGTAAGTTACAGCTAGTTGGTGTTGGTTATAAAGCTGCGGTTAAAGGTACTGTTGTAAACCTTAACCTTGGTTATTCACACCCAATTGACTACGCTTTACCAGAAGGTGTAACAGCGGAAACTCCAACTGCAACTGAAATCATTTTGAAATCAGCAAACAAGCAGTTGTTAGGTCAAGTAGCGGCAGAAATCCGTGCGTACCGTGCTCCTGAACCATATAAAGGTAAAGGTGTTCGTTATTCGGATGAAGTCATTCTTCGTAAAGAAGCTAAGAAGAAATAAGGCGCGAGGTTCTTATGAACGAAAAGAAACAATCCCGTTTGCGTCGTGCGAAAAGCACACGCTTGCACATTCGTGCATTGGGTGCGACTCGTTTGTGTGTAAACCGCACTCCGCGTCACATCTATGCTCAAGTTATTTCAGCAGATGGTGGCAAAGTTTTAGCGCAAGCTTCAACTTTGGATGCATCTTTACGTAGCGGTACTACAGGTAATGTAGATGCAGCTACTAAAGTAGGTGCTTTAATCGCAGAACGCGCGAAAGCAGCTGGTGTAACTAAAGTTGCATTTGACCGTTCTGGTTTTAAATATCATGGTCGTATCAAAGCCTTGGCTGATGCTGCTCGTGAAAACGGCTTGGAGTTCTAATCATGGCTAAAGTTGAACAAAACGAAGGTCTTGTTGAAAAGCTGGTTGCCGTTGATCGTGTAGCCAAAGTTGTTAAGGGCGGTCGTATCTTCTCTTTCACAGCATTAACTGTTGTGGGTGATGGTAATGGTCGTGTTGGTTTTGGTCGTGGTAAAGCACGTGAAGTTCCTGCTGCTATTTCTAAAGCACTTGAAGCTGCTCGTCGCAACATGATCACTGTAGACCTTGCTGGTACTACTTTACAACACCCTGTGAATGCTCGTCATGGTGCAAGCCGTGTATACATGCAACCTGCTTCAGAAGGTACTGGCGTAATCGCTGGTGGTGCAATGCGTGCCGTTCTTGAAGCTGCAGGTGTACATAACGTACTTGCTAAATGTTATGGTTCTACAAATGCTGCTAACGTAGTAAACGCAACTTTTAAAGGTTTGCGTGATATGACTTCTCCTGAGAAAGTCGCTGCGAAACGTGGTAAATCAGTAGAAGAAATTCAAGGGTAATCAATCATGAAAACGATTAAAGTTACCCAGACTAAATCTTCTTCACATCGCTTGAAAAATCACAAGCTTTGCTTACAAGGTTTAGGTCTGCGTCGTATTGGTCATACTGTAGAAGTGCAAGATACGCCTTCTAACCGTGGTATGATCAACAAAGTCTACTATATGGTTAGTGTAGAGGAATAAGCCATGACTCTGCGTTTAAATGAGCTTGCACCTGCAGAAGGTGCAAAACGTGAACACCGTCGTTTAGGCCGTGGTATCGGTTCTGGCGTTGGTAAGACTGGTGGACGTGGTGTCAAAGGTCAAAAATCACGTAAAAGTGGTGGCGTTCGTCCAGGTTTCGAAGGCGGTCAAACAGCGATTTATCGTCGTTTACCTAAATTCGGTTTCACTAGCCAAATCGCTTTAAAAACTGCTGAAGTACGTTTGTCTGAGTTAACTAAAGTGGAAGGCGACATTGTTAGCCTTGAAACTTTAAAAGCTGCGAATGTTGTTCGTCGCGATCAAATTCGTGCTCGTATCGTGCTTTCTGGTGAAATCACTCGTGCATTCACTGTTCAAGGTGTTGCATTGACTAAAGGCGCTAAAGCTGCAATTGAAGCAGCTGGCGGTAAAGTCGAGGAGTAATCTCGAGTGTCTATGTCTCCTAGTTCTTCAGGTCATGTCAACATGATGAAAGGTCAGCCATTTCATGTGAAATACCGTGAAATTATTCGCCGGATGAGTTTTCTAATCGGTGCATTGCTGGTCTTTCGACTAGGAGCGCATATTCCAGTACCAGGCATTAATAATGCTGCGTTAGAAAATTTATTTCATGCAAACCAAGGAACTATTCTTGGGCTATTCAATATGTTTTCTGGCGGTGCTTTAGAGCGAATGTCGATTCTTGCTTTAGGGATCATGCCTTATATTTCTGCATCTATTATTGTGCAGTTAATGTCAACAGTGATTCCTTCTCTTGAAGCCTTGAAAAAGGAAGGGGAGCAAGGTAAGCGAAAAATTAATCAATATACGCGTCAAGGTACATTACTACTTGCAGTGGTTCAGGCAGTAGGTATGTGTGCAGGCCTTATTGGTCAGGGTATTACTCTGTCTACAGGACTTGCATTCTATATACCTGCAGTTACATCACTTATCGCTGGAACTATGTTCTTAATGTGGTTAGGTGAACAAATCACTGAAAGAGGTATCGGTAATGGTATCTCAATGATTATTTTTGCAGGTATTGTAGCTGGTTTGCCTAAGCTAATTATGCAATCAGTGTCATCTGTAGATAATGGTCAAACAAGTTTAATTGGTCTTGTTATCTTTGGTCTTTTGTCTCTTGGTGTATTGGCTGCGATTGTGTTTATTGAAAAAGCACAACGTCGTATTCCAGTAAACTATGCGCAGAAGCAGCAAGGTCGTCGTATATTTACAGCTCAGCAAACACATCTACCATTAAAAATTAATATGGCTGGGGTGATTCCTGCGATTTTTGCAAGTTCTTTACTATTGTTCCCAGCAAGTCTTGGACAATGGGTGGGTAGTGCAGATCCGAATGCTGGTTTAATTAAACGTAGCTTACAAGATTTAGCTTTGGTATTGTCGCCTGGACAGCCTTTGTATTTGGTGCTCTTTGGTGCGTTAATTATCTTTTTCTGTTACTTTTATACGGCTTTAGTATTTAGCCCTAAGGAAGTATCAGAAAATCTAAAACGCAGCGGAGCTTATGTGCCTGGTATTCGCCCAGGTGAGCAAACTGCTCGTTACTTAGATCATATTCTTAATCGTTTGACGTTTATTGGTGCGATTTATATTACAGTCATTTGTTTGATGCCAATGATTCTACAAAGTTCTTTTGGTATTCCATTCTATTTGGGTGGTACCTCATTACTGATCGTAGTTGTTGTTGTTATGGACTTTATGGCTCAGCTACAAGCGCATTTAACATCTCATCAATATGACAATCAAACATTAATGAGAAAAACGACTGCTCATCCTAAGGGATAAGCGCACTTAGAGGTTTCATCATGAAAGTACAAGCTTCTGTAAAGAAAATTTGTGGTAGCTGTAAAGTTATCCGTCGTAATGGGGTTATTCGCGTGATTTGTAGCGCAGAACCTCGTCATAAGCAGCGTCAAGGTTAATCTAATCAAGACCTGTTGATTTCAGTAGGCGAATTGGGTTAATATCCGCCCCTCAAGATTTTTGTGGGGCGGTTGATTATCTCTACTGCCTTTTTGGAGAAAAGTGAATGGCTCGTATTGCCGGTGTAAACATTCCGGATAACAAGCATGCTGTTATCTCCCTCACTTACATCTTTGGTATCGGTCGCCACACTGCTAAGAATATCTTAGCTACAGTTGGTATTACTGAGACTACTAAGATTCGTGAGTTGGACGATGCTCAGCTTGATGCGATTCGTGCAGAAGTTGCTAAGGTTCCTACCGAAGGTGACTTACGTCGCGAAATTTCCATGAACATTAAACGTTTAATGGATTTGGGTTGCTATCGTGGCCTTCGTCATCGTCGCAGCTTGCCTGTCCGTGGTCAACGCACCAAAACTAACGCACGTACCCGTAAAGGTCCGCGCAAACCGATTAAAAAGTAAGATTTCTGGAAGCTAAAAGATGGCTAAAGATACTCGCACACGCAAGAAGGTCACTCGTACCGTCTCTGAAGGTGTTGCACACATTCACGCGTCTTTTAATAACACCATTGTTACGATTACCGATCGTCAAGGTAATGCATTGGCTTGGGCCACCTCAGGTGGACAAGGCTTCCGTGGTTCACGTAAATCAACTCCGTTTGCTGCTCAGGTAGCTGCTGAAGTTGCTGGTAAAGCAGCTTTAGATTACGGTTTGAAAAACCTTGACGTCCTTGTAAAAGGTCCTGGTCCAGGTCGTGAGTCTGCGGTTCGTGCATTAGGCGCAGTGGGTTATAAGATTAACAGCATTACCGATGTGACTCCAATTCCTCACAACGGTTGCCGTCCACCTAAAAAACGTCGCGTGTAAGGAGAAACATTCATGGCTCGTTATATTGGTCCAAAATGCAAACTCTCTCGCCGCGAAGGGACAGACCTGCAACTTAAATCTGGCGTTAAACCATTTGACGTCAAAACAAAAAAAGCTAACAAAGCACCTGGTCAACACGGTCAGGCTCGCGGTGGTAAGCAATCTGAGTATTCACTACAATTACGTGAAAAACAAAAAGTCCGTCGTATTTACGGTGTGTTAGAGCGTCAATTTAGTAACTACTATAAAGAAGCAGCTCGTGTAAAAGGCGCAACTGGTGAGAACTTGTTGAAATTGCTTGAAAGCCGTCTTGATAACGTTGTTTATCGCATGGGTTTTGGTTCTACACGTGCAGAAGCTCGTCAGTTAGTAAGTCACCGTAGCATTACTTTGAATGGTCGTCGTGTAAACATCGCATCTATTCAAGTTAAAGCGGGTGATGTAATTGCGGTTCACGAAGGTGCTAAACAACAATTGCGTATCAAAAACGCGATTGAATTAGCTGCTCAACGTGGTATTCCAGCTTGGATTGATGTTGATCATTCTAAACTTGAAGGTACGTTTAAAGCTGCACCAGATCGTTCTGATTTACCTGCTGAAATCAACGAAAGCTTGATTGTAGAATTGTATTCTAAATAATCCTTGAGGTAGCAATAATGACGCGTACTGCAAACGAGTTTCTCACTCCGCAAGCGATCAAGGTCGAAGCGGTAAGCGGGACCTCGGCAAAAGTGATTCTAGAACCTTTAGAGCGTGGTTTTGGCCATACTCTAGGTAATGCTTTACGTCGCATTCTATTGTCTTCTTTACCTGGCGCTGCTGTGGTTGAAGTAGAGATAGAAGGTGTCGAGCACGAGTACAGTACTTTAGAAGGCTTGCAGCAGGACATCGTCGAGCTCTTGCTGAACCTAAAAGGATTGTCTATTAAGCTGTTCGATCAAAATGAAGCTTATTTAACATTAGAAAAACAAGGTCCTGGCGATATTACTGCTGCCGACCTTCGTTTACCTCATAATGTTGAAGTGGTTAACCCAGATCATTTAATCGGTACTTTGAGTGCTTCAGGTTCATTAAAAATGCGCTTGAAAGTTGCTCAAGGTCGTGGTTATGAAACTTCTGATTCTCGTTTCCCTGAAGGTGAAACACGTCCTGTAGGTCGTTTGCAATTAGATGCTTCTTATAGCCCAATTAAACGTGTTTCTTACACCGTTGAAAATGCGCGTGTTGAACAACGTACCGATTTAGATAAGCTGGTAATCGACCTTGAAACAAATGGAACGGTTGATCCTGAAGAAGCAATCCGTAAAGCGGCAACAATCTTGCAACAACAAATTGCAATTTTTGTTGATCTTCAGAAAGACCAAACTCCAGTTGCTCAAGAGCCTCGTGAAGAAGTTGACCCAATCTTGCTTCGCCCAGTAGATGATCTAGAGCTTACTGTTCGTTCTGCTAACTGTTTGAAAGCAGAAAATATTTACTACATTGGTGATCTCGTTCAACGTACTGAAGTTGAGTTGTTAAAAACTCCTAACCTTGGTAAAAAATCGTTAACAGAGATCAAAGATGTTTTGGCTTCGAAAGGCTTACAACTCGGTATGCGTCTTGAAAACTGGCCACCAGCTAGTCTTCGTATGGACGACCGTTTTGCCTATCGTAGCCGTTAATTAAGTAGGACTATCACCATGCGTCATCGTAATAGTGGTGTGAAATTAGGCCGTACAAGCAGCCATCGTAAAGCGATGTTCCAAAACTTGGCTAATTCTTTATTTGAACACGAGTTGATCAAAACAACTGTTCCTAAAGCTAAAGAATTACGTCGTGTTGCTGAGCCTTTAATCACTCTAGCAAAAAACGATACTGTAGCAAATCGTCGTTTAGCATTTGCTCGTACTCGTAATGCTGCAACTGTTGGTAAATTATTTACCGTACTCGGCCCTCGTTACAAAGAACGTAACGGCGGTTATCTACGTGTTCTTAAAGCGGGCTTCCGTGCTGGTGATGCAGCACCGATGGCTTACGTTGAGCTTGTAGATCGTGAAGTGAACACTTCAGCTGAATAATTGATATTATTCGAAAAAGGCCGGCTTTATGCCGGTCTTTTTTATGTTTTGAAAAATGGAAAATTTAAAAATTGTCCTCAAGTGACATAAAAAAACGGATAAACGGTCAAACTTGACATTGTGTATTGTCAAAATTGTGCTTTAATAAAGTCATATTCTCAACAATGGGTATAAAAATAAAATGGAAAAGCAAGTTGATATTCTAATCATTGGTGCCGGCATTTCAGGAATCGGAATGGCTGCCCATTTATCTAAAAATTCTCCACAACGTCAGTTTGAAATTTTAGAGCGTCGTGAATCTTTTGGTGGGACTTGGGACCTCTTTCGTTATCCTGGTATTCGTTCAGACTCAGATATGTCAACTTTTGGTTTCAACTTTAAACCATGGCGTAAAGCAAATGTATTGGCTGATGGAGCTTCTATTAAAGGATATTTAGGCGAAGTTATTGATGAATTTAAATTAAAAGAAAAAATTCATTTTGGTCATCGTGTACTTTCTGCAAATTATGATTCTTCATCTAAGAAGTGGAATGTTGTTGTCGAAGACAGTAATAAAAAACAGCAGACTTGGGTAGCCAACTTTGTTGTAGGTTGTACAGGTTATTATAATTATGATCAAGGCTATGCGCCGACATTCCCAAATCAAGATGTTTTCAAAGGTCAACTTATTCATCCGCAGCATTGGCCAGAGAATTTAGACTACACGGGTAAGAAAGTAGTAATTATTGGTAGTGGAGCTACTGCAATTACTTTAGTACCAGCTATGTCAAAAGGTGGCGCAGGTCATGTGACGATGCTACAACGTTCACCGACTTATATTGCTTCTGTTCCGTCTATTGATTTCATCTATGAAAAAACACGTAGATTTATGTCTGAAGAGGCGGCTTATAAATTTACACGTGCACGTAATATTGGTATGCAACGGGCAATTTATGCATTGTCTCAAAAGCATCCGAAGACAGTTCGTCGTTTACTCTTAAAAGCAATTGAAATGCAGCTTAAGGGTAAAGTAGATATGAAACATTTTACACCTTCATATAACCCTTGGGATCAGCGTTTGTGTGTGGTACCTGATGGTGATTTATTTAAAATTCTTCGTGAAGGTAAGGCGAGTGTTGAAACTGATCAAATTGAAAAATTTACTGAGACCGGTATTCAATTAAAATCAGGTAAACATCTTGATGCAGATATCATTGTTTCTGCAACTGGTTTACAGGTTCAAATCATGGGCGGTGTGGAGGCAACTATTGATGGAGAGCCAGTTAAATCATCTGAACACATGCTTTATAACGGCGTGATGCTCAGCGATGTACCAAATATGGCGATGATTATTGGCTATGTAAATGCTTCGTGGACATTAAAAGTTGATATTGCAGCAGATTATATCTGTCGTTTATTAAACTATATGGATAAGAATAATTATGATGAAGTCATCCCATCTGGTGATAAGACTGTGATGGAAGAGGACACAGTCATGGGTAGCTTATCATCTGGTTATATTAGTCGTGCTGCTGACGTGATTCCTAAACAAGGTAAACAAGCACCATGGCAGGTAACTAATAATTATCTTGAAGACCGAAAATCATTAAAAAATGCAAAATTTGATGATGGTGTTCTACGCTTTCATAAGCATTCAGAAGTTACTACACGTAAACCCAAATTAGTATCTTGATATTCAAATATAAAAAGGAGGCTATAAGCCTCCTTTTTATCGTGAAGATTAAAGAGTTCTAGAGATTAGTTCTTTCATAATTTCATTGGTACCTGCATAGATACGGTTTGCTCGGTGATCGATGTAAGCGCGAGCAATTGGATATTCCAGCATATAGCCATAACCACCATGTAATTGAAGACATTCATCTACAACTTTTGAGAACATATCTGAAATTTTATATTTTGCAGCTGCAGCTGCTTCAACACTCAATTTTTCATCGAGTTGTAATTCCATACAACGATCTAAATAGGTACGGCAGAAATCAATTTCTGTACGTAATTCTGCGAGTTTGAAACGTGTATTCTGGAAAGCACTAATTGGCTTGCCAAATGCTTTACGATCTTTTGTATATTGAACAGTATGAGCAAACGCTGCTTCTGCACCAGCTTGGCAGATAATTGCCACCAACATACGCTCCCATGCTAATTCTTTCATGAGCATAATAAAGCCCATACCTTCCATGCCTAAAAGATTTTCTTTAGGAACACGGACGTTGTCGAAGAAAAGTTCACATGTATCTTGGCCTTTCATGCCAATTTTGTTGAGTGGCTTACCTTTAGTAAAACCTGCACGATCAGCTTCAACAATAATAAGTGATAAATTGGCAGAGCCTTTATCACTGTTGCCTGTTTTACAAACAACGATAGCCATATCGCACAAATAACCATTGGTAATAAATATTTTTGAACCATTAATGACATATTCATCGCCATCAAGAACAGCAGTCGTTCTCACAGCTTGTAAATCGGATCCTGTTCCTGGCTCGGTCATGGCAATCGCGGTTACTGTTTCACCAGTCGCCATTTTAGGGAGCCATTTTTGCTTTTGTTCTTCGTTTCCAAAGTTATTGATATAGTTCGCGACAATATCGGAATGCAGTGAAAAACCTGTACTTGAGTCCATTGCATAGGCTTGTTCTTCAATAAGAATCATACTGTATAGGCGGTCAACACCTGAGCCACCGTATTGTTCAGGCATGGTTGTGCACAGTAAGCCTAAGGCACCAGCTTTATTCCAAAGATCTCGGTCAACATGTTGTTGTTTTTCATATTTTTCAGTATTTGGTACAACTTCTTTTTCATAAAACTTGCGTACAGTTTCTCGGAAAGCTTCATGTTCTTCATTTAATAGACGGCGAGGTAACATATTTGGAATGGGACGAATAGCACCAGATTGCATTGTATTTCTTCCTTGGTTTTGGCTTGATGTTATAAGTCTAAACATACGGGAAGCTTACTAGGTCTAACAATGTGATGAATGCTCATTTATAGCTATGAAGTGATAAGTTTGGTCAATTTGAGATTTTTAGCGAACTTTCTTATGTGATCAGGTAAACTAGGCGCACTATCAACGCAGATGGGGAAATAAATGTCTGAAGAAATGACCTTGGAAGAACGTAAAGTAGTTTATCGCGCACGCCGCGGTTTAAAGGAAATTGATGTCTATTTTGACCCGTATGTGAAAAATTATTATTTAAAGGCAGATCCAGCAGAAAAAGCATTATTTGCTGAATTGGTAGAGCAGGAAGATCCTGATTTACTTGATTGGTTTATGGAAGTATCTGAACCGCCACGTACAGAGTTACGTGATTTTATCCATAAATTAAAGCATTATGTTCATGGCTGATTAGTTTTGATCAACCATTTGAATTTCAAACTGAAATATAGCCGTTTTGCGATTATATTTCAGTTTTTTATTGGCTTAAGTTTGGCAGTTCTATTTTATCAACTCCTACCAATACTATGGTGGTTGGTTACGGTCAGTTTACTATTCATAAGTTTTATTTTCTTTTTAAAGCGGCCACAGCTCGCTCAAATTGCTCATTTAGATCAAAAATTATGGTCACTTAGCTTTCATTCAGAACAAACAATTTCTCGGGTAGAGATTTTAAAAATAATTGATTATCAGATTTTCATAGTGGTCTATTTTGAAGGGCATAAGACATTAACTTCTGTTATTTGGTTTGATCAAATGCCTCTATCTCAGTGGAAACAACTTAAAACCTTAGAAAAATTTTATTAATTGTTAGACAATTCTACATTTGTATATTTATTTAAAAGCATTAAAAATCAAATAATTAATATTTATTTCTTTTCAGGAAATTTAAATTGTCTAGTTAAAATACAGAAAAAAGAGCAAGAAAGTTAATTGTCGGACAATTTCTCAATATGGTTATTATTCTATCGGTTAAAGTACAAACACCAACGTAAAGTGTGTCGGAGGTCTCAAATGGAGATGCCAACATGGTCGTTCTTGGTCATTGCCATCATTCTGGCAGTGGTGATAGGAAGAGCAGGAACTTTACTCAGGGAACATCTTAATAAAGCTAATTATAGCAAAGTTAAGAGACAGAGGATGCAAAGGTCGTCGGTCAGTCAATAGTTTAATTGGTTAATCGATTAATTTCATCAAGTGTCCAGTTTTACTGGGTGCGAATGTAGTAAGGAGGTCTCTCATGGAGATTTCAATGTGGATGTTTCTGTTAATTGCAGTTGTTATGGCTGTAGTAGTAGGAAGAGCAGGAACTTTACTCAAGGATTATATAGAACAACAATAATATAAGCTGTTAAAAGCTTATCCCAGTTAATAAGTAGCATGTGCTGAACCGTCGCAATGCTACTTTTTTTTGCCTAAAATTTTTGTTTCCCTGAAAAACTGTCAATTTTATCTGCTGTGAAGTGTGTCAAAGTATAAGCGCTACAATTAGAGTAATTACTCTTTTATTCAAGATATGCATCTGCTAATGTACATCTGAAAAGGAAAAAACAAATTACATTGAGGACAGGAAGATGTCTAAAGTCCAAAAAATAAGCCAAGGTTTGGCGATGAGTTTTCTTGCAGCTTCAGTTTTATCAGGTTGTTCATACGTCGTGAAAAGTGGAGCAAATGTTGCTTTAGGTTTTACGGAAAAGCACGTTGTTCCACCTATTTTAGCAATGCAAGATGCGGAAATGGTTTGTAATACTGGTAGTGCCTTAACTCCTGCAATCATGTCGACTAAGGGTATGGGTGCAGATCCTACTCGTGTCGCTGTCTTAATGTATGCTGCCTCAGGTGTATGCGCGGAAAACCAAGCATTAGAACAGGAGTTACGTTACTTGCGCGCTTCAAAAGCAGGACAGGTTACAGAAGCTCAAGATGCACGTATTGCGCAGAAGCGTTGGGCTGCTATTGCTGCTGAACGCCAATATACCGGCTATAAATTATTCGCTGATCGTTGGGAATCTAAATATAAGTACCATTTAGGTGACTCATGTCCAACTATGCGTAGTGATACTGATCAGACTGTATATCTACTTGGAATGATCAGCGGTCTTCAAGCGGTGACGAATGATATTAACTCAGGTGGTTCTGTCAATGTTCCGAAAGATATCGCTGCTATTGTAGAGCGTGGCATGGTCTGCCTTGATAACCAAAAGTTCTGGGGTGCACCAAATGCAACACGTGCGGTGATCTGGACTTTATTACCAGGGGCTAACGAAGGTAAGCCTGATCCGTATGAGACTTTAAAACAGTCAGTCCAAATTGGTGAACAAAAAGGTGTTCGTTTGTCTCACGCACTCTATGCTGTAGCTGCTCAGGCGAGTGGTGACGATGCAAAAATCCGTGACGCATTAAAAACATATGCAGCATCTCAAGCAGATGATAAACCAGTTAATCCGAACTTTAAGTTAATTGATAGTATGGCTGGTTTAATCGTTCGTGGCATTTCTGACCGTTACTGGACTGAGCATACCGGTGTTCGTACAGGCGATGGTGGTATGTCTCATTTCTGGGATGAGAAAAACGAAGGTTCAGCAGAATTGGATGAGTTATTTGATGGTGGGGCTGCATCAGAAGTTCCAGCTGACTCAACAACTGCACCTGCACAGTAAAAAGATCTGAAGAAACTCACTCCTTGCGTTACTACTGATTTTCGTATTAATCGTAAGGAGTTCAGTTTTAAAAGGAGTGTGCTATGAAAGATCATGTACTCAATAAAAAAGTGCTTTTGGTCGCAGGGTGCATTTCTGTTTCTGCATGTCTACAGGTATTTCCAGACTATTTTATTTATTGGCGCGAAAGCTTACTTGGTGAATTTTGGCGTTTGTGGACAGCACACTGGGTACATGTCGGCTGGATTCATTTTCTATTAAATATGATGGCATTTGCATGTTTGCCCTTCATATTTCCGCATACCAAAGTGTGGCATATTTTAAGTCTTCTTTTTCTTCTGCCGCCTTTTATTAGTTTGGTTTTCTATTTTTATTTGCCTTATATCGATGCATATGCCGGTCTATCTGGAGTGCTCCATGGGCTGTATACGGCTGTTGCTTTAGTTTATTTGCAATACCGTAAAGAACGGAATTTTGCATTACTGGTTTTAGGTTTAATTATCGCCAAGCTAATTTGGGAAAATACATTTGGTCAAACAGGCACAGCACAGCTGATTGGAAGTCCTGTTTTAACTGAAGCTCATTTATATGGGGTGATAGGCGGTGCAATCTTTGGAGGATGCTATTGGCTAATACAAAGATTCAAATAGAAAGATTGACAATACAAACTGTTAAAAAAGAGATTTTAGTCATTCTTTATTGATAAAGTTTGATGCAAATTTGATCGTTGAATAAAGGGATTGGTAGAAGGGGAATGGACGATACCCCTGACCAAGGAAATTGCATGACTCAAAGCCTTTGTTATGAGGGATTTGAGAGAACAAAATTGGAATATTTATGCAAGAATATCAAGAAAAAAGATCTGGATTAGGTCTGCTGGGTTATGTATGGAACGAATGGATCTCAACATTCGTGATCCTCATTTTGTTATTAATGACGCTCATAATTGGTACCGGGGAAATGATCCACGGACAATTATTACGTATCGGGGAAAGCCTTTATGGTGACCCTGCTTCAGGCATGCAATATTCGTTTTTGCGTGCTGAGCCTGAAAAACCATCTTGTGATCGACACCCAAATATTGATGCTCAAGTAAAAGAGCAAATGAAAGCAAATGCATCTGATGATTTCGCAAGCTTCTTTGGTGCAGCTTCAGAAAGTGATGTCCGTGCATCCTTACTAGCAGCACAGCAGCAATGTGAAGATAAATATTTGGCTTACGATAAAACCATTAAATATATTGAAGCACATCCAGGGGTACGTACATACCGTACGATTGAAACGGGTTTCTTTGGTATATTTAAATTTGGTACAGAAAATCGCGCAATTTTGCTGGTCTTTATGGTTTTGATTTCAGCGATTACTGCATCGTTGAAGTTCCACCATATTGGTTTACGTAACCCTGCAACAAAGCTGGACTACAAAGTGTATGCCTTCTTTATGTTGCTTGGTAATGCCTTGCTCAGTTCTTCAGTAATTAGCCAGTACCGTTCTGTGATTAATTCAGGGGTTTCTCCAACTCATGAAACAATCATTATTTATTGGTTATGGATGATCTTGTTTGTCATTCTGACCTTAATTAGCCTTTATCAGCTATTTGTTTCCCCTGCGCCAAAACGTGAGGGTGGCAATATTGGCCTAGCTTTATTATGTGTACCTTTGTATGCGTATATGGCTGTGATTACAGGTATAGCTTTTACATTCTTTATGGACTATCCAATGGGCCAAGGGATTTACCTAGGTCAGTTGGTAGAATTCTCGGGCATTTTCTTAAACCTTGCCTTATTTATTTGGGCGGGTATGTTGCTCACGCAAACACGTGTTATGGATTTATTCCTAAACGTACTTCGTCCATGGAACTTGGCCCCAGAAACTTTAACTTGGTTAATTTTAATCGCTGCTGCTGTGCCGACTGCTTATACGGGTGCTTCTGGAATTTTCGTAATCGCAGCCGGTGCGATTATTTATAAAGAAGTTTGGAATGCTGGTGCTCGCCGCCAATATGCACTCGCTGTATCTGCAATGTCTGGTTCACTAGGTGTAGTGGTGCGTCCTTGTCTTTTGGTGGTTTTAATCGCCATGTTGGACAGCCGTCATGTTACATCTGATGAATTATTTGGGCATGGTATTTATGTCTTCTGGCTAACAGCATTTATTTTCTTGGGTGTTTCTCTTTTCTTGGCAGAAGAGAAGTTCCGCGTGAACTCGCCGAAAGTAGCACTTCCAGGTATGGCGCGTGCTTTTGTACCTGTTATTCCATATATCTTAATTACAGTAGTTGTTCTTGCATTTTATAAATATGCATTAGATACAGGAATGAACGAATTTACTGCACCAGTGATTCTGCCTCTCGTGCTTATTGCGATGATCTTGTACGATAAAATGGTTATGCCTAAAGAGGCACCAGCGTTAAATATTCATGAAGCAATTGTTCGTGAACATGAGAAAAAATCTCCGTTCTTACAATCACACGATCCGCATAGTTCGCAGTTCCGTCTTGGTTTTGGTGGTGCATTGCGTTTTGCAACATCAGAAACAGTTGGACATATTGGTGCACTTATTATTTTGATGGCATTGTCAGCAAGTGTGGGGGGTTTAATCGAGCGTACCGAAATTGTTGAAATGTTGCCGACTCATTTGGGTAATATTTATATTTCGCTCGCATTTATTGCATTACTACTTGCCATTATTGGTATGTGTACCGATCCATTTGGTGCGGTAATTTTAGTAGCAGCAACGATTGCACCTGTAGCCTACGAAAATGGTATTCATCCAATTCACTTCTGGATGATTGTATTGGTTGCATTCGAATTTGGTTATGTAACACCACCAGTTGCCTTGAACCATCTATTAACGCGGTTATCCGTTGGTGATGATGAGGTGAATGCTGCCGATGCAGAAGCGAAAGAGAAGTACACAAGTTTCTATTACCGTTATGAACGTTGGTTATTACCAATTATTGTTTTGTTCTCATCATTGGTATTAGTTACTTATGCTCCATTAGTACTCAAACTATTTGGTTGGTACCAATAATCTAAATATGTAAGCTCAATAAAAACACTCTCTTTAAGGAGGGTGTTTTTTTATGTGGTAGTTATTTTGATATAAAAATTCTTAATAAATAGAAAGCTAGTTCAGAGTGAACTAGCTTTTTGCATCATAATGAGATTTAAATAAATACTATTGCTGTTTAACCTGAGCTTCAAGGAGTTTTACTTGCTCTTCTTTTAACTTAATGAGTTGGTCTGCATCGGCATGCTGGGCTTTTAGTGTTGCTTCCTGATCTTGCAGCTGCTGATGAATGTCATTAAGTTTAGAAACTTCTTCTTTTGCTAAAGACTCTTGCTCAGGGACAGGCTGTTTGAGCACATCTTCATTTACAAGTTGCTGCGAATTAGCAGTGTGTGTTTGAGCTACAGGCTCCGAACTTGCAGATGGTTGTGTCGTTTTTTGAGGTACACGTGTCGAGGCTGGTTGAGGATCAACCATTGGCGCTGACGATTCAGTTTTTTTGAAAAACCATTGTGCTGCGAAAAAAAGCACTACGAGAATGCTTAAGCCCCCAATTAAAATCCACAATAATTTTGAGTTTTGTTTTCTTTGTAGTGGCATGTCTAAGACCTTTAGTCAGAACGACGAGGCTTGAACTGTATTACTCCAACTTCATCAGGTATAGCAGGCGTTTCGGGCTCATCAACATGAGTCGGTCGATTTTCGCTATATCCGCATTCGATACATTCAATCCATTCGTCTTCAGCGGTGGTTAGCATGACAATCCGATCTATGGCTTCACATTTTGGACATTTAGCTCCAGCAATGAAACGTTTTTTCATCTTTATCACCCTAACCACACGATCAATTTAGGTCCATAGTTTAAGCGGTTTTATTGTCATTCGTCCAACCTTGATGACGTAACAATGCATCAATTTTTGGCTCACGACCGCGGAAATTCACAAATGCTTCAAGAGCAGTGTCTTTTCCACCTACAGCTAAAATTGCTTGGCGGAATTCTTTACCTGTTTGAGTATTGAAAATACCTTCATTTTCGAAACGGTCAAATGCGTCACTTGCTAAAACTTCCGCCCATTTGTAAGAGTAGTAACCCGCTGCGTAGCCGCCTGCAAAAATATGACTAAAGCTATGTTGGAAACGATTGTATTCAACAGTTGGAACCACTGCATATTGTTTACGAATAGCATCTAAAGTCTGTTGAATTTGCTCACTATTTAATGCAGGTGTTTTGGTATGAATGGTTAAATCAAACAATGCAAATTCAAGCTGACGTAAAGTTTGCATACCAGACTGGAAGAAACGTGCATTTAATAAAGCATCAAGTAACTCTTGAGGTAAGGTCTGCTTGCTCTCAATATGCTCACTTAAAACATCCAGACTTTCTTTATCCCATGACCAAAACTCCATAAACTGACTTGGTAACTCGACTGCATCCCAAGCAACGCCGTGAGTACCTGCAACCGAAATATTATCTACTTCAGTGAGCATATGGTGTAAGCCATGGCCAAATTCGTGGAATAAGGTGATGACTTCATCATGAGTTAATAAGGCAGGCTGGTTACCTACAGGTGGTGTGAAGTTACACACCATATAGCAAATTGGTTTTTGTAAACCATGAACAGTTTGCATACGTGAGCGGAAGCCACTCATCCATGCACCGCCGCGTTTACCTGTACGTGCATATAAATCAAAGTAGAACCCACCAATCACTTGGCCTTGGTCTTCTAACTCAAAATAACGTGCATCTGGATGCCAAACTGGAGCTTCACGTTCAACAATATTAATACCGTATAGGCGCTGCACAATCTGGAATAAACCCTGAATGACTTTCGGAGCAGGGAAATAAGGCTTTAATGCTTCTTGTGACAAATTGAACTGTTGTTGTTTAAGCTTTTCAGAATAGTAAGTGGTATCCCAAGGTTTGAGTTCATCAATCCCATCTTGTTTGGCAATGGCTTGTAGCTCAGCAACTTCTTGGAGAGCAGGGGTACGTGCATGCTCAGCTAAGTCGGCTAAAAAGTCATGAACAGTTTTAACATCTGGAGCCATTTTACTAGCAAGAGAATATTCAGCGTAGTTATTGAAACCAAGTAGTTTTGCCATCTCTTGGCGAAGGCTCAAGATTTCTTCCATAATCTTGCTGTTATCAAATTCTGTTTGTTCAGATTGATCTGATGCACGAGTGACATAAGCTTTATAAAGCTCTTCTCGCAAAGCACGGTCATCGGCATAGGTCATAATGGCAAAATAAGCTGGGAAATCTAAAGTTGCTACTGCTTGATCAAGCTCACGCTGTTTGCCGTACTGTTTTAATAACTCAACATTACTTTCTGGGAGACCTTTTAGCTGATCTTCTGTCAGTGGTTTAAAATAAGCCTGTGTCGCATCAAGTACATGGTTTGAGAAGTCCGAAGAAAGCTGTGAAAGACGTGCAGAAATTTCTGCATAGCGTTTTTTCTCTTCACCTTCTAAAGCAACGCCAGAAAGTTTAAAGTCACGTAATGCAAGGCGGATCGCACTTTGTTTTGCGGGGCTTAACGTTGAATAGCTCTGACCATCATGAATGTGTTGATAAGTCTGGTACAGCGCCGTATGTTGGCCAAGCTGAGTGTAATATTCACTTAAAGCAGGTAAGAGCGACTGGTAGACCCCTCTAGTTTCAGCATTACTCATCACAGCATTTAAATGTGACAACACTCCCCATGATTCACTGAGGTTATTTTCAAGTGCATCAATTTGTTCAAGCACGGCAAGTTGCTGATCTGTCTCGGATGGTGCAGCCGTAAGGGTATTTAAGAACTCTTGTCCTGCTTGAATCGCTTGTTGAATATCTTGTTTTAAATTATCTAATGTAATTTGGTCAAAGCGGGGAGTAGGTAGAGTCGCTTGCTGTAAAGTCATTGCTAATAGCCACATTATTTTTTAAACATAGTATTAGATGTAGGTATTGTTAGGCAGGAAATCAAGCTTAATTTGAAAATAAACGTTTTAAAAGTATTAAGCCCCCATGCTTGGGAGCTTAATAAAAGGGAATAGAAACATCTATGAATTAGTCAGCCTTAGACTTGGCATTCGACTTTTTCTTTTTGGGTTTCGCTTTTTTCTTTACTTTTTCTGGCTTGGCTTCTGTTTTCGTAGAGGTTTTTTTGCCAGACTTTTTACTATATGAACTAGGTTTACCTTTTTCCTTCTTTTTACGGACAGGTTTTTCACCATCATTCGAAGGAGTAGATGGTTTGCCAAAAACTTCTTCAGTTGCTTGTGCCGCTGTTCTGGTTGTGCGTGGGGCACGACTGCGAACTACTCGTCCAGCATGTGTCACTTGCTGAATAAGTTGGAAATCGATCTTACGTTCTTCTAGATTTACACCAGCAACCTGAATTTTAACTTCATCGCCTAAACCGAAAACCTGACCACGATTTTGTCCAATAAGGTTTTGACTCGCTTGATCATAAATAAAGAAATCATCGCCGAGTTGGCTAATATGAATCATGCCATCAACATAGAGATCTTTAAGAGTAACGAATAGACCAAATTCAGTGACAGCACTTACAATACCAATGAACTCATCACCTAAGTGCTGTTGCATATAGTGGCACTTTAACCAAGTCGTTACACTACGAGATGCTTCATCAGCACGACGCTCGGTTTGAGAGAAATGTTCACCAGCATCATCTAAAGCCGCACCAGAAAGCGGATAAGGCTTTTGTTTAAGATGCGCTTTAATGGCACGATGTAACAATAAATCTGGGTAGCGGCGAATTGGTGAAGTGAAGTGTGTATAAGCTTCATAAGCTAAACCATAGTGACCGGCATTTTTTGCACCATAGTAAGCTTGCATCATTGAGCGTAATAACACTGCATGAATGCTTGGCGCATCAATGCGGTCTTTAGTTGCCTCAATAACTTTTTGATAATCTGCTTGAGTTGGTTGGTCGGGGAACGGTAAGCCAAGAAGTTTTACAAAGTCTTTTACTTTCTGAATACGTGAGAACTCAGGCGCTTCGTGTACGCGATATAACATTGGAATATCATGTTCTAATGCATATTCAGCCGCAGCAACGTTAGCAAGCAACATACATTCTTCAATCAGTTTGTGTGCTTCATTACGTGTACGTGGCAAAATTTCTTTAATTCCGCCCAGCTCATCAAAAGTCATGTACGTTTCAATGGTTTCAAACTCCATTGCATGACGATCAGCACGTAAATTTTTCAAAATCTGATAAAGCTGGAAAAGCGTATTTAGCGATTTGTGAATATCACGATCTTTTGGAATTGCGTCAGTTGCACCGTCAAAGTATTGCGCCACCTGTGTATAGGTCAAACGCGCTTTTGAATGCATTACCGATGGATAAAACTCATAACCAGTTACGCGGCCCGTACGTGAGAGCTTCAAGTCACAGACCATACATAAACGATCTACGTGTGGGTTAAGTGAGCACAATCCATTTGATAATGCTTCTGGTAGCATTGGTAAAACAAAATGAGGGAAGTAAACTGAAGTACCACGTTCTTCTGCTTCTTCATTTAGTGCTGAGCCTAGGCGTACATAGTGGCTTACATCAGCAATTGCTACAACAACGCGATAACCGCCACCAGGACGTTTTTCTGCATACACAGCATCATCGAAATCTCGAGCATCTTCACCATCGATTGTGACGAGTGCTAAATCTCTTAAATCAACTCGACCTTCACGGTCTTGTGCAGAAGGTTCCTTAAAACTTTCTGCTTCTTTTATAACTTCATCTGGGAATTCATAAGGCAAGCCAAACTCAAGAATGGTTTGTGGGATAATAATTTCTGTATCCGCTTTATCGGCCATAGATTGAATAATATGCGCCGTAGCAAACTCTTCGCGGGTTGGATAGGTATCGATAGCAACACGAAGCATATCGCCAACATTTGCTTTGGCATGTGCAACTAATTCTTTTTCTAATGGGATAGGTTGATGCTGATTTGGATTATTGGGTTGAATAAAGTATTCACCCTCGTGTATCGACAATTTACCAATTAACTGTTTTACACGGTGTTGGAGAACCTCGGTAATGAAACCCCACGGTTTACCTTTTCGGTCTACTGAGGTCTGCCGAACTCGGACGCGATCGCCGTTAAAGACTAAACGTAACTCGCGCTCAGGAAGCAAAAGATCATCTTGGCCATCAATATGTGCAGTGCCTAAACCTTTACTATTAATATAGACAGTGGCTTCATAGGTTGGTTGGTCTGCCACTAACTGAAACTTGAACCCTTCTTTCATGATTTGGCCATCACGAACCATTGCACTTAAGCGATGGCTTAAAGCTTCGATACTTTTTTGGTCTTGAATATGAAAATGGTCAACAAGTTCTGCATGAGATTGCGGCGTTTGCAATTGTTCCAACGTATCTAATATTAGAGTACGGCTTGGAATAGGATTGTCATAACGTTCAGCTTCAGCTTTCGCTTCGGGATCAGCCCAGTTTTTTGTCATGTCTTTTGGTTTCACGCTTGGCAGATAAGTTTAGCATAAGTCATGCAGACCCGAACTGCACGTTTAGGTTTGCAATAATGTGTTATGCGCTACTGTATTTTAATGAAGAAATAATATCTATCTTAACAAGCGTTTGATCGAAAAAGACGAAAATAATAAGGGAATTGCTTAAAAAATAATTCATTGAACGAAAAAATAAGAAAATTTCAGTATGATGACTTGAACAATAAGGTTTTAGTTTGTATTATGGCGGCTCGTTCCGGTGAGGTGGATGAGTGGCTGAAATCACTTCCCTGCTAAGGAAGCATACCTATTACTGGTATCGAGGGTTCGAATCCCTCTCTCACCGCCATTTACTTAATGCGCTCATAGCTCAGCTGGATAGAGCACTTGGCTACGAACTAAGGGGTCGGGAGTTCGAATCTCTCTGAGCGCACCAAGTAAAACAGAACGAATCGCTGAAAAGCACACAAGTTACGCGCTCATAGCTCAGCTGGATAGAGCACTTGGCTACGAACTAAGGGGTCGGGAGTTCGAATCTCTCTGAGCGCACCAAGTAAAACAGAACGAATCGCTGAAAAGCACACAAGTTACGCGCTCATAGCTCAGCTGGATAGAGCACTTGGCTACGAACTAAGGGGTCGGGAGTTCGAATCTCTCTGAGCGCACCAAGTAAAACAGAACGAATCGCTGAAAAGCACACAAGTTACGCGCTCATAGCTCAGCTGGATAGAGCACTTGGCTACGAACTAAGGGGTCGGGAGTTCGAATCTCTCTGAGCGCACCAACTTGAAGAATTAACCGCTTTTATAGCGGTTTTTTTGTGCCTGTTATTTAGTAAAATTTTAAAAATCTAAATTTATAACTTTTTAATTATATTAGAGATAATGATAAATGAATCTGGCTTTATTTGACTTTGATGGCACGATCACTCATAACGATACTTTTAGTTTATTTCTTAAATTCTCTTTGAGTAGAAAAACTCAAATATTAGGTGGTCTTCGGCTTGCGCCTTATATTGCAGGATATAAGTTCGGATGGGTAACGGATAAAACCATACGAACTAAGCTCTGTCAGGTGGGATATATAGGCTATGATGCAAACTCTCTAAAATATATGGGACAAGAGTTTGCTAAAACGGTAATTCCTACCTGTATTCGTGAAAATGCTTTAGAACGTATTCACTGGCATAAACAGCAAGGAGATCAGGTTGTTGTGGTATCCGCTTCATTGGGTGTTTATTTAGAAAGTTGGTGTCAGTCTTTAGGTTTGGATGTTATCTGTAATCAACTTGAAATAGATAATGGTATTTTAACGGGTAATTTTATTAATGGTGATTGTGGTTATTTAGAAAAAGTAAATAGAATAAAAAATAAATATGACCTAACCCAATATTCTACAATTTATGCTTATGGAGATACTCCTAATGATTATGCAATGTTGGAGCTAGCACATAAGAAATATTATAGATGGCAAGAGATGAATTAATTATTAATTAATATTTAAAAATATATTTAAAAAAGAAAGCCACTTTATCAGTGGCTTTCTTGAAGATTATTAAACAGTATGTACAGAGATATTTAAGAAGTGGTCAGTAAGTAGTGACTGAGGTACTAAAGTATGAACCGTATCTGTTACGTTAGATACTGTAGAAGTTACTCCGCCTAAGTTACCAGTTACTCCACCTAATAAGTTAGAAATAACATCTGTGCCACCTGTACCAGTTACGCCACCAGTTAAGCTACCTACGATATCTGTTACGACACCGATAGGGTTGCTGCCAGCTGTGCCCCCAGTCACACCACCAATAATATCGGTAACTGTGCCAAGTGGGTTACTTCCAGTAGCACCACCAGTTAAACCACCAATAATGTCAGTTACAGTGCCAAGTGGACTATCACCGCCTACACCACCAGTAACACCGCCAATAGCACCAGTCGCACCACCAAGAATGTCGGTTAAAATGCCAGCCGCAGTTGTGCCATTTGAAACGAGAGTGTTGACAATACCAGTCGCATGATCAGTTGCACCTTGGATATTGCCACCCACTAAATCAGATACAACTTCAAGCGCACCATTTACAGTATCGCGAGAAGTTTCAAAAGTTAATGTACCGAGGTGAGCAATATCAGTAACAGGGTGTTCAGTTTGAGGAAGTACGCCAACTACAGTGTCCGCAACAGTATTAATTCCTGTATTAATAATGCTAGTTTTTAAACTTTCCACACCTTGAAGAACATCAATACCACTTTGAACGGCATCAACAACTGGAGAAATAGGAGATGTACCACCACCAATAATCCCGCCCGTCACACCACCGATAATGTCAGTCACAGTGCCAAGAGGGTTACCACCAGTAACACCACCAGTTAAACCACCGATGATATCAGTCACAGTACCAAGAGGATTACCGCCAGTAACACCGCCCGTCACACCACCGATAATGTCAGTCACAGTGCCAAGAGGGTTGCCACCAGTAACACCACCAGTTAAACCACCGATGATATCAGTCACAGTACCAAGCGGGTTACCGCCAGTGGTACCACCAGTAACACCACCAATAGCACCAGTTACGCCACCAAGAATGTCGGTTAAAATGCCAGTCGCAGTTGTGCCATTTGAAACGAGAGTGTTGACAATACCAGTCGCATGATCAGTTGCACCTTGGATATTGCCGCCCACTAAATCAGATACAACTTCAAGCGCACCATTTACAGTATCGCGAGAAGTTTCAAAAGTTAATGTACCGAGGTGAGCAATATCAGTAACAGGGTGTTCAGTTTGAGGAAGTACGCCAACTACAGTGTCTGCAACAGTATTAATGCCTGTATTAATAATGCTAGTTTTTAAACTTTCCACACCTTGAAGAACATCAATACCACTTTGAACGGCATCAACAACTGGGGAAATAGGAGATGCACCACCACCAATAATCCCGCCCGTCACACCACCGATAATGTCAGTCACAGTACCAAGCGGGTTACCGCCAGTAGTACCACCAGTAACACCACCGATAGCGCCAGTTACACCACCAATAATGTCAGTTACAGTACCAAGCGGGTTGCCACCAGTAGCGCCACCAGTTACACCGCCAATAGCACCTGTCACACCACCAAGAATGTCAGTTAAAATACCAGTTGCAGTTGAACCGTTATGAACAAGTGTTCCAAGAATACCTGTTGCAGATTGGGTAGCTCCTTGGATGTCACCACCTACTAAATGAGAAACTGTTTCTAAAGCACCATTTACAGTATCGCGAGAAGTTTCAAAAGTTAATGTACCGAGGTGAGCAATATCAGTAACAGGATGTTCAGTTTGAGGAAGTACGCCAACTACAGTGTCCGCAACAGTATTAATGCCTGTATTAATAATGCTGGTTTTTAGACTTTCGACACCTTGTAGCACGTCAATACCGCTTTGTACGACGTTAACAACTGGTGCCAGTGGAGAAGTTCCGCCTCCGACTACACCACCAGTGACACCGCCAATAATATCGGTCACGGTACCAACAGGATTGCTACCAGTAGCACCACCAGTTACACCGCCAATAGCGCCAGTTACACCACCAATAACGTTGGTTAATCCACCAACAGGGCTACCGCCAGTCACGCCACCAGTTAAACCACCTACCACATTGGTTATGGTTCCTAATGGATTTGTTGAGCCTGCAGTACCAGTTACGGTACCCACTACATCAGAAACTAATCCTGTTGTAGCATGCGAGACTGTATTGGTTACAGTTGAAAGTACATTAGAGAGTAAGCCTGATGTTGAAACATTTCCATTAGCAATATTTATGTCAGAAACGTTTACATTAACAGGAGAACCTGTGTTTACAACAGGATTCACCGATACAACATTACCCAGGTCCTGAGTAACTTTTGTTATCGAAGATACGAGATTTTTCAGTAAGAACATGATGGTCTATTTCCTGTATATTTATGTATTTTTAAGTAAGTATTTATTTATTGCGTTAGGCAATTATTGAGATATGTTTCTCAATAATTAAAATTTAGTATTGGGTAGATCTCAAAAAGTGTCAATGCATATTTCTACTCAAATAATTTGATACTTATAATATTTTGACAATTAGTTATTCATTCTGATTTAGACATAAAAATAATAATTTTTTTTATAATATATAGTTTGAAGATGAATGTATGTTTCTCTCATTTTATTATTAATTTTTATAATTATTAATGCTAAATAATTTTATTTATAAAAATACTTTTGCATAAGTAGAAATATATTATTTATATAATCCTGACTAAAAAGCTAGGCTTTTATTTCTGTCAATTTGGCCAAAATGCCCAAATTGGATAGATGAAGACAGAAAACTTTAATTGCAAAAAAATATTTCAAATACATTTTATGGGCAAACAATCCTTTTTTGGACAGCTATGTTACTGAGGTATTTTATTATGGCTAAGAACTAGACGCTTGATGACAAAAAGATGAAAAAGGTCTTTCTAAAATGAAAAAACTGCGTATAATGCCCTCCATCAAGTACGCGCTCATAGCTCAGCTGGATAGAGCACTTGGCTACGAACTAAGGGGTCGGGAGTTCGAATCTCTCTGAGCGCACCACTTGAAGAATTAACCGCTATATAGCGGTTTTTTTGTGCCTATTTTATATGGATTCTAATAAAAAAGCTGGTGCACATGGCGACCAGCTTTAAAAAGTTCTAAATTCAAAAAAAACTATTATCCGAATGTTTTAAAACGGCTTTCATCATCAATAAAGGTTTTTTCGCCAGCTTTAGCTTCAATAGAACCAAAAACTAACTGAGCTCTTAGCTTCCATTCAGATGGAATATTAAATAAAACATTAATTTTTTCATCAATAATTGGGTTGTAGTGTTGCAATGAAGCGCCAATACCTTGTTCGGTTAAAATGTTCCAGACCGCAAATTGTGCGATTGCTGTTGAATGCTCTGACCAGATCGGGAAATTATCAGCATAAGCTGCAAACTGTTCTTGTAAACCTTTAACCACGTTCTGATCTTCATAAAACAAAACTGTGCCTGCACCAGCAGCAAAACTTTGAATTTTTTGTTCTGTTCCAGATACAGCTTCAGCTGGAACAATACTTTTTAAAACTTCAAGAACTGTATCCCAGAATTTATGATGGGATTGTCCAAATAAAATGACAGCGCGAGATGATTGAGAGTTAAAAGCAGAAGGGCTGTGTCTGATTGCTTCTTGAATTAACTTTTCAATTTCATCATTTGATTGGTTTAAGTTATTTCCAATTGCATAAATAGAGCGGCGATTTTTAATGAGTTCTATAAAAGAAGTTTCATTTGAAGATTCTAGCTCTTGAGCGGCTTTTAAAGCCACATCTTCTTGAGCTGTCGTTTTTTGATTTAAGCCAAATAGTTTTGCAAAGAAAGACATGACGTATTCCACTAAAGAGACAATAGAAGTATTTTATAAATTTAAAGATATGGAATAAGCCTTAAAAATATGAATCTACGTTCTATATATGAAACGAGTAAGCAGCTTGTATGAGTGAAGGCTTTATAGTTCGAGCAAAAATAAAAAATCACTTTTGATTCATTTTAAAGCGTAGATGAATATGCTCTAATAGTTTCGATTTATTCAATATTGATACATAGTGATGACCGAGCAAAAAAGCGCTTTATCTTTACGTTATTATTTAAATTTAGAAGAGTCTCAAGACGGGTTTGGCTTGGTGACATTCGGAAAGAAACAATTTACACGTTTTTTAACCCCTGTTATTAGTATTGCAATTGTTATTTGGGGTTTTTATTTAGGCTTATCAGGCGTTGGTCGCTACTATGTTGCTTTGGGTATTTTTTTCCTGATTATGCAAGGTTTAATGCGCTATTGGCTTTTACCTATGATGTTTAAACGTCAATTTGTTCGTTATCAATTTGGTAAGAGCGAGCAGGGGATCGATTTATATCAAGATTACTTTGAACTTTATGCTACTGGCCGTAAACAAGTTGTACAGTATGGTGATGTGCAGACTTTTGCCAAAGGTAAACTAACTTATATGCTTGAGTTAAAAAATAAAACGGTCATTATTGTACCGAAACGTGCCTTTGCTCAAGCTTCAGATCAAACTATATTTGAAAATACATTCAAGAAGTAAGTTATTGGAATTATTAGCCGCAACAATAAAGGAAGCCTCATGAAAACACGTCCTTCAAAAATCGTTTGTGTGGGCAGAAGTTATGCTGATCATGTAAAAGAGCTGAACAATGCAATGCCGGGACGACCAGTATTGTTTATCAAGCCTCCAAGTAGTTTGATTGGTTTGGATGACGGTATTTCATGGAATCCTGCTTGGGGTAGCTGTCATTTCGAATGTGAGTTTGTTTTACGTATTGATCAGCCACTAAAAGGAGAAACCGATCCGCAAAAAGTACTACAAGCTATTGGTGCAGTGACTTTAGGATTGGATTTAACATTACGTGACTTACAAAATGAATTAAAAGATAAAGGTCAACCTTGGGAAAGAGCAAAAGCATTTGATGGCTCATGCGTACTTGCGGACTGGGTAGATGTAAGTGAAATTAAGAATTGGGAAGAAACTAAATTTACTTTCCATATTAATGATGAACTGCGTCAAGATGGTAATACCGCCTTACTCATATTTAATATAGCTTATCTATTAACAGATATTAATCAGGTGTTCTCACTTGAACCGGGCGATGTCATTATGACTGGCACGCCAGCGGGTGTAGGACCATTACATGCTGGTGATCAGCTAAAAATGACTTTGAAAGGTGCGACTCAGGATTTTATTTGGGAAACCTTTGTGAAAGCATAATTTGATTTACCTCACTAAGTTTTGAACCCTATTATTGAACCAATAATAGGGTTTTTTATTATACTCAACATTAATTTATTGATAGAGCTTTCGGAACTGGTCTGGTGTAAAGCCCATCCAACGTTTAAACATATATATAAATGCTGATGCACTGGCGTAGCCTAAATCAAAAGCAATGTTTTCTATGGTTTTACCTTGATTGAGCATAGTCATCGCTTTCATGACTTTTAGTCTTTGTCTCCACTCATGTAAAGACATTCCTAACTCTTTTTGACTGTAACGAGCTAACGTTCTTTCGGTCATATTGTTCCGTTCAGCAAGTTCTTGCAAAGTACTATTGTCTGCAGGACATTGATGTAAATCATTTAGTATTTTGGCTAAGGCTGGATGATTTGTTGTAGGTAAATAACTACCGACCAAATCAGCTTTTATGAGTTGATCTAATAAAACTTGGAGTAGGCGTATATATTCGACCCGGGTTTCATCTTGGGGATTTTGCCTCAAGTGATCGAGTAAAGCAGGTACAAGTGGGGATGTTAATAGGATACCGGCTTTCTGCGGTAACTTTTGGCACAGACTTTCATGAACATATAAAGTTGCATGAGTCACTTGGTTGCGGTTAATTCCGCTATGTTTAGTATAAGGCGGTAACCAAATCCCATAAGGAGGCGGAGTTAAATAATTAATTTGATCAATATTAACTTCGAGTACACCACTAAACGCATAAATAAACTCACCCCATGCATGCGCATGTTGAGGATAAATCGTTTCTGCGGGTGCATTGCGGACACGGAACCAAAGCAAATCAGGAATTGCGTTATGAGCCGGAATTTCCTGAAAATCCTGCACACGTTGAGCTGATTTTTTCATCTTTGAAAATTGCCTGAAATTGCTTATGTATTGTCTGTTTTTCACTATATCATGTAAATAAGACAGTTCTATAGTCAGATTTTTCGCTATAAAGAAAGGTGCTATATGGAAGAGCGCAAAAATCTGGATGCCAGAGCCTCGGCTTTAATGGTGCTTTTATGTATGGTCTTAGGGCTGCAACAGGTGGTTCTGAAAATAGCAGCACCAGATATTTCACCGATTATGCAAATTGCTTTACGCTCTGGTTTATCTGCAGTTCTAGTTCTACCTTTATTGTGGCGGGATCATTCGATTCATCTGTTTTCTTATCAGCAATGTAAAGCTGGTGCTCTTGTCGCTTTATTTTTTTCATTAGAGTTTTATTTCGTTACCGAAGCTTTAAAGTTTACTTCGACTTCTCACACTGTAGTTTTACTCTATACCGCTCCAATTTTTGTCGCCTTAGGATTACATTGGAAATTTCCTACTGAACGCTTGAACCGAGCGCAATGGGGAGGTATTGCTTTAGCTTTTATGGGAATTATTATTACATTTTACCCTACAACCACAGCTATAAATGCACCAGCTATAGCGCAAGTTTTATTAGGTGATTTATATGCACTTATGGCTGGACTTGCATGGGCACTGAGTACCATTATCGTTCGTTTATCTTCTTTAGCCCAAGCACCAGCAACTCAAACTTTATTTTATCAATTAACGGGTTGTTTTATTTTATTAATCTCAATCGCTTTTTTGACAGGTCAAACAACTATTCATTTAACAGCTTTAACAATTCTAAGCTTAAGCTTTCAAACATTAATTGTATCTTTTGCAAGTTTACTATTATGGTTTTGGCTACTCAGAAATTATTTAGCTTCACGATTAGGAGTTTTCTCTTTTCTGACGCCACTATTTGGTGTGCTGTTTAGTGTTTTGTTGTTAAATGAAAAATTAGAAATTAAATTTATTTTTGGAAGTATTTTAGTGCTATCTGGAATAGTTGTGATGAGTCTAAAGCAGGGCCAACTAAACAAAGGTTAAGCCCTGTTGTGAGTTAAATATTATTTCTCTTCAAAAATTGTTGAAAGTGGAATTGAGAGTTTCGCAGCTAAATAGTCATTTGATTCTACTAAAGCAGGGCCAATTCTTTCCATCCATTCATCATCATCATGTACATTTAATACATCCGGACGTAAAGGAAGTGGATAAGGCAATGCAGTAAAGAAGCTCCAAAAATCGACTTGAGATAAATTACGCACTAAAACATATTCATCTTTATCTGTACGTTTCACTAAATTTTGCTCTTCGAGTAAAACCACATAAGCGGGCCAACGGCCAATCTCACCACGGCCTAAAATTGCCAATGCTTCTTTATCACTTACACTTTCACCAAGTTTTTGCTTTTTATAAAATAATTCTAAAATATCAAGTAGCATGAGTACGGGATGTCTTTTTTGTTCTTTACCCGAATGAAAAGCAGTAAGCGCAAAACTCACCTCGACACCGAGCAACACAATATTCCAAGATAAGAAGACCCATAATAGGAAAATAGGCACTGCTGCAAATGCGCCATATATGATTTCATAACTGGTAAAGTTTGACATCACAAAGCTAAATAAATTTTTGAGTATTTCAAACAGTACAGCACTTAAACAGGCGGCAATTGCTGCTGAAAATAGAGGGACTGTGCGGTTGGGAATAGTCCAATATAAAATGAAAAAACCTAGAACAGTAAGAACAAAAGAAATAAGCCAGAGCAAGAATGCACCATCAAGTTGGTAGCCCGTGAAGTTATTACTCAATAAGTTCATAGATGCAACAGTTGATGAAATAACAAATGCACTGCCTAAAATAATCGGACCAAGTGAGATAATGGTCCAATAACGCATAAAGCCAACAATGCCGCTACGGGTTTCTTTTACTCGCCATATACGATTAAAAACAGTTTCAATTGTGGTCAGCATTAAAACTGTGGTGACAAATAGAAATAACACGCCAATCACAGTTAAATTGCTAGATTTTTCAGTAAAAGCATTAAGTGCTTTATCAAATGCAATTGTGCTTTTAGGTAAAAAATTACTATAAATTAAGTGCTGTAACTGTTGTCTGGCTGGTTCTAACGCTTTAATTGAAGAAATAATAACTAAAAATACCGTTAGCATCGGCACAACGGCAAAAAGAGTTGTGTAGGTGAGAGAGCCTGCCTGTTCCCGGCAACGATCAGCTTCGAAACGCTTAATTACGAATAAAATAAATTGAAACCAGGTCTTGTTATAAAAAGGAAGTCTCTTCAAAAAACGTTCTAACATGCGTCATCTATCCCGATTTTTTTAATCATGATGTGGGTGATTGATATTCACCAGTGTATTCGGTTGAGAACACCATGGTTGGTGTGAGGAAAACTTTAACCTAAAGAATAAAAAAGTATTCTGAAAGTTCCCTATGTATCATGGTAACAAAAGGTAGTAAAAAGCTTTTACAAATATTTGTTACGGTTGCCTTTAAAAATCAATCACCTTTAAAATTTCATAAAATTGGCTAAGCCAAAAAAATAAAAAATACCGTATAGTGTTCTTTTTAACAAAATTCATGAAACCGATGCAACCTTACATTCTTGTGCTTTATTACAGTAAATATGGTTCTACTAAAGAAATGGCGCATCTTATTGCGAATGGTGTTGAATCTGCAGGTATCAGTGTAAAAATACGAACAGTACCCAATATTGCAACAGTTGTAACTGAGGCTGAACCGAGCATTCCCGAAGAAGGCGATATTTATTGTACTTTAGAGGATTTAGCCAATTGTGCAGGCTTGGCTCTAGGGTCTCCAACCCGCTTTGGTAATATGGCGAGCGAAATGAAGTATTTTTGGGATCAGACCACAAGTCTTTGGTTAAATGGTGCTTTGCATGATAAACCAGCATGCGTTTTTACTTCTTCTGGTTCAATGCATGGTGGACAAGAAAGTACTTTGTTGACGATGTTACCTCCATTATTTCATCACGGCATGATGATTTTAGGTTTGCCAAATTCTATCCCTGCGTTGTCGAATACGAAAACTGGCGGAACTCCTTATGGTGCAAGCCATGTGAGTGGTCCTAGACATGACCAAAGTTTAAGCCAAGATGAAAAGCTTTTATGTGAAGCACAAGGTAGACGTTTAGGTGAAGTGGTAAAAAAGCTTTGCCTATAGTTTTATAAAAATAAAAAAAGAGCGAAAGTCCGCTCTTTTTTTATTGAAACAATTTTATTCTTTAACAAAAGTTACTGTGCCATCAGTAAGTGATTTAACACGTGCTAATGATTCAACGCGGTAACCTTTCTCAAGCAATAAATCACGGCCAGGTTGGAATGATTTCTCAATCACAATACCAACACCTACAACCTCTGCGTTTGCTTGGTGAATTAAGTCAATCAAACCGAGTGCAGCTTGACCATTTGCCAAAAAGTCATCAATTACTAAAGCTTTATCGCTTGAGTTGATGTGTTTATTTGAAATAGCAATAGTACTTTCTGTTTGTTTAGTAAAACTAAACACTTTGGCGCGATATAAATCGTCTTTCAAAGTCAGCGATTGATATTTACGAGCAAAAATCACAGGTACACCAAGTTCTAACCCTGCCATGATTGCTGGCGCAATACCTGAAGCTTCAATGGTAATAATCTTGGTAATCCCTGCATCTTTGAAGCGAGCGGCAAATTCTTTACCAATCTGCTGCATGAGGACAGGGTCAATTTGGTGATTTAAGAAAGCGTCGACTTTCAACACTTGATCAGATAGAACGATACCTTCTGTTAAGATTTTCTGTTCTAGTGCGTGCACGGGAGAATCCTCTAGACGGATGCTTTTAAAGCAAATGCGTATTTTAAAAAGCATCCGAAAAAATGCAAGCTTTAATTCGTTTTACCGCTATAACTTGTTAATAACAAACCATAAGATGTTTTGCCATCAATATGACTTACCTTAACCGGTAAGTAGTCTAATTTAGGCGCTAGCCAGAAAATCGTACTACGATCTGGTCGGCCATGTTCTAAGACAACTTTTACAGTATCAAAAGTGCCATAAGAAGTTTTAATTTTTTCGCTGCCTTGTTTTACAAAACGGCGGTTTTCAACTTCTTTTGCATCGGCAAGAGGGTACGAAGACTTAAGTGAACCATTTTTTAAATCTTCACGCACTTGCAATTCAGCATTTAGCTCGTCAAGTACGCCAGGCTGCCAAGCAAATGTTCGTGCTTTATCATCTTTCTTGGTGCTAATTGTCTTATTGCCAGGGTTAAAATTAATATTCATAGTATTGTTATGAATTAAAATTTTACTGGTACGGCTAAAGCTTTGTGATCCGATTTTGCCATTTGCAAAACTAAATTTACTTGTTTCGCTCGCAGAAGCAATACCGCCTGCTTTTGCAGTGAATAGATAAGTCCAGTTATTGCCTTGTTGACTAAGTGCGCGTGTTGCTGAACCCATGCCTTTATTATTATAGGTAAACTGATAATTTGCCTGAAATGGGCTCATGGCAAGTGCATGGCTAGAGAAACTTGCAATAAGCAAAGTTGTCGAAATACCAGTTGCGATGCTGAATGATTTCAGAAATTTTGTTGCCATAAGTAAATATCCTTGTACAGACTGAAAGGTCAGTGCTGATGCATCTATGACTTTTGCATATTATGCCTGTTGATCATGGAGAAAAAATCAGGATTTATGCTAAATATGTAATCTCTTTGTGTTTTTTAACAATGAATTTCTTTAGCTCATACAGTTGTTATGCATCTTTTTGCTGTATTGGCGTAATTTCAGTGTCTTCAAGATCACCTTCAAAGTCATCTTCTTGGTCTCGGAAAAGTAACGCGGCAAGATTGACGTTACCAAAGACGACTAATTCTGCTTCACGTACTCGAGCATAGTTGATATGCACCTTTCCTAAAGTTTCAATAATGCTGGCTTTTTTACCGAACCAACGATTTAGGTCTAGAAAGATAAGGTCGTCTTTTTCTTGGGCTACGTTAAAACGCTCTAAAATCATGCCCAATGGATCTTTTTTTAGAATTTTGTGATAGTAAAAAATAGCAGCTTTTACAGCAATTTTTTGCCAGAAATTTTTATATTTAGCTTCTACAATTTGTGTATTACTAATTTGTTCAAATACAATAAGTTGCTGTTCTTTGTTGAATTCCATCTGTATCAATTTTAAGTCGACAGATAAAGTTGTCTCTAAACCTTTAACATGCATTGTGGCATAGAGCCTTAACCAGTCATGATAAAGGTCTGCATGTAGATCATCTAAAAACTCGACATTATTAGTCACGTAACGTTCTAAGGTCGCATTTAGAAAAGTTTGCGACAATGTAAAATCTCTTTCTTCCTCAATGAAGGCTTCAGCTTTTCGGTAGACTTTATGAAGACGTTTGACTAATGAGGAAAATAGCGTTTGCATAAAAGAACTTCCAGAAGATGAATTATTAAAGAAACAACACACTCTTTATTATGTTAAAAACAGGTTTTGATATTGCAGTGTAACAAATTTAATTGATACATTTTCACAAAATGAAAATGGATAAAAACCTATATTTGAAGTGAATCACACTTTTATCCATATTTGAATATCAGTTTGTATTTTGTTCGGTTATTAATACTCTGGGGAAAAGGCATTTATATGCTTTTAAGATTATGTTGAAAAAAAGAAGTCTTTTTATAGAGCCTTTTCATTATTGGTGGCAAGACCGAGTCTTTATTGTTGCGATAATACTCGCAATCTTATTGCATACTTTTATACTGCTCATCCATTTTGCGATGCCTGCACCATTAGAACAATCGACTAAAGAAATTGCGATATCGGTTCGTCCTACAGAAGAGATCGTTAAGCATGCAGACTTTTTAGCTCAAGCAGACCAGCAGGGTTCGGGAACTTTTCGAGCGGCTCATCGAATGTCCAGTAATTCTCCGACGCCTATGCCGACTGATGCTTCAACTGGCGAAGCTCAGTTAGACACTTTGGAAAAAGTGCAGCAACAAAGAGAACTTAAATTTGAAGAAAAAGTATTAATGACTGTGTTGAGTTGGCAGAAACAAGCAGAGGAGAGCCAAAGGAAAAAAGCACTTGAACAGTTACAGAGCCAATTTCAGGCAAAAGCCGCAATGGTCGCGAGCCTTGAAGCTCAATATTTGCAACGTCAGCAAGATTTCAGCCGCCAACAAAAAATAAAAACAGTAGATGGTATTCAAGCCAAGAAAGATGCCTCAGCAGCTTATCTAGATAAATTCCGTGAAAAAGTAGAGCTTTACGGTAACCGCTATTATCCAGAAGAAGCCAAGCAGCAACAGCTAAAAGGTGAAGTCCGCCTTATGGTAATTTTAAATGCTCAAGGGGGAATTCGTGCAATTCGTTTACTTGAAAGTTCAGGACATCCAGTTTTAGATGAGGCAGCAAAGGCATCAGTACGTCGTGGAGCACCGTTTGGTCGTTTTGATGCAAATATGAAGGATATTTCCGAGCTACGTATTGTGCGTACTTGGCGTTTTGATCCAGCTGAAGCCGAGTTTGAAGTTCATTAATGAAAAAATGTGGATAACTTTTAGGATATCCACATTTTAAAAATGAATTAAGAAGCTATTTGCGTTCTTAATGGTTTGAGAGAAATTGATTATTCCTGATAAGGATTAGCAATATTGAGTTTAGCTAAAATTTCGATCTCTAAACCTTCCATTTCTTCTGCATCTTCATCACTTATTTCATGGTCATAGCCGAGTAAGTGCAGAACACCATGTACTAAAAGATGTGCAAAATGATTTTGGGCAGTTTTCTTTTGTTCCAGAGCTTCTTGTAATACCACTGGAATACAAATCACCAAATCACCTAGTGGTAATGCATCAAGCATTGGTAGGACTTCTTCGGGAATGTCGCTTGGAAACGAGAGAACATTGGTGGGTTTATCTTTCTCACGATATTGCAAGTTAAGTTGATGGCTTTCTTCCAGATCAACACAGGCAACACCAATTTCACAGTCTTCTTTGTAGCCAACGTGGCGTAAAGTTATCTCAATAATTTTTTTGAGTTGAGCTCGTTTGAGCTCTAACTCAGGGGATTGAAAGTCTTGTTGTAAACTTAAACTGATTTTCAAAGTGAATCCTTAGGCATCCTGATGTTGCAGGTCTGCTGCTGTATCGTTTTCAGCGACTAATGCTTCTTGGCGTGCTTTACGTTCAGCGCGTGCTTCAGCATTAAGACGCTGTTGTTCACCATCCCAACCTTCATACGCTTCAACAATTTTTTGAACAAGTTGATGACGTACAACGTCGCGAGAATGGAAACGGGTAATATGAATTTCTTTAATGTTCTCAAGTACACGAAGGGCGTGTGCCAAACCGGATTGTTGGCCTCGAGGTAAATCTACTTGGGTAATGTCACCTGTAATCACTGCACGAGAGCCAAAACCTAAACGGGTCAAGAACATTTTCATTTGTTCAGGCGTAGTGTTTTGCGCTTCATCCAAAATTACAAATGAATGGTTAAGTGTACGGCCACGCATATAAGCAAGAGGTGCCACTTCAATCACTTGACGCTCGATTAACTTGGCAACTTTTTCAAAGCCAAGCATTTCGTAAAGGGCATCGTAAAGAGGACGTAGGTATGGATCAATTTTCTGGGTGAGATCACCAGGTAAGAAACCGAGCTTTTCTCCTGCTTCTACCGCAGGGCGAACAAGTAAAATCCGCTGGATTTCATTACGCTCTAACATGTCGACTGCGGCGGCAACTGCTAAATAAGTCTTACCTGTACCAGCAGGGCCTACACCAAAAGAAATATCGCTTTGTAAAATACGTTGTACATAGCGTTTTTGATTGGCACCACGTGGATTAATGCGACCTTTTCGAGTCTGGAAATAGACATCCATTGGCGCATCATGCTCTTCCATCTCTTCACCAACTAACTCGAAATTACGTTCAGTTTGTGAAGATTGAATCAAGAGATGTAATAGATCAGCACTGATTTGCTGAGACTCTTCAGTTTCTTCGTAGAGTCGTTGCAATAATGCTTCGGCTCTCCCAACAGCATCTATCTCACCATCTATGTGAAAAACATCTCCACGATGAGTAATTTTGACATCTAAACGCTGTTCGATTTGCTTAAGGTGCCCATTATAGGCACCCAAGATGCTCTTTAAACGTTCCATTGAAATTTCAGGAAATGTTACGGTACGTCGAATCGCTGCAGTCAAGAGAAAACCTTTCAGTAGACTTTAGAATACCTCTACATTACGCCACGTCAGGCTCAAGATTCAAGAGTTCACCGTAAACTAAATTTAAAGTTTTAATTTCAGTAATCTCGATCTCGGCAAAACGGCCAACCCAAGAAGCATCACCTACAAAAGTTACTAAGCGAGTATTGTCTGCTGTACCTACTAAAATATTAGGGTCTTGATCAGACACTTTCTCGATAAGTACACGTTCAATTTTGCCAAGCATTGCATCAGTTTTTTCAATACTAGATTGCTTAATGACTTGTTGAACTTGTGCTAAACGTTCTTTTTTAACATGTTCAGGAGTTGTATCTGGTAAGTCAGATGCTGGTGTGCCAGGGCGTTTTGAGTAAACAAAGCTATAAGAGTGATCGAAGTCTAAGTCTTTGATAAATTGCAATGTTTCTGCAAAGTTTTCGTCAGTTTCGCCTGGGAAACCAATAATAAAATCGCTCGATAAATGCATATCCGGGCGTATTTTACGTAACTTGGCAATCTTGTCGATGTATACATCAATGGTGTGATTTCGCTTCATTGCTTTAAGTACATCATTTGATCCACTTTGTACAGGCAAATGTAAGTGTGAAACCATTTGAGGTAAATCTTCATAACACTGAATAAGTTCATCGGAGAACTCAAGCGGGTGTGAAGTCGTATAACGTAAACGGCCAATTCCAGGAATTTCTGCAACGAGTCGTAACAATTCAGGGAAGGTGCAAATACCGCCTTCGAATGTCTCACCACGATATCCGTTTACATTTTGACCAAGTAAGCTAATTTCACGAACGCCCTTTTCAGCAAGACCCGCGATTTCTGCAAGCACATCATCAAGTGGACGAGAAACCTCTTCGCCACGAGTATATGGAACCACGCAGAAAGAGCAGTATTTAGAGCAACCTTCCATAATAGAAACGAATGCTTTGAAACCTTCTACGCGCGGTTCAGGTAAGAAGTCGAACTTTTCAATATCAGGGAATGAAATATCAACGAGCTTAATTTTTTCTTTTTTCGGCTTTTCCACTTGTGCATGATGTTGGTCAAGCATTTGTGGTAAACGGTGTAAGGTTTGTGGGCCAAAAATCATGTCGACATATGGCGCACGTTTTTGAATGTTGTCACCTTCTTGAGATGCAACACAACCACCTACACCAATCACAAGATCAGGATTTTGTTCTTTTAACTTGCGCCAACGACCTAATTCACTAAATACTTTCTCTTGTGCCTTTTCACGGATAGAGCACGTATTCATGAGCAGAATGTCTGCTTCATTAGGGTTAGTTGTTAAAACGTAACCGTGAGAATCCCCTAAAAGGTCTGCCATACGGTGACTGTCATACTCATTCATCTGACACCCTTGAGTTTCAATATATAATTTCTTTATTGAAACATCAGTGGTGTGCGTTGGCTGGGTAACAGTGTTTTCTGAGGCAGCTTTGGCACCATTGGGAATGAAGGTTTGAACCGTCATGTAGGCTCCTAACAGATCGATCTAGATAAATAATAAAATGACCCAAAACGGGTCAAACCGATCATTATAGCAGTATTTGAGCCAGACAGATAACAATAAACTGCCATAAGCTGCACATGATTTATGAAGACAAATGACATAAATTTTAATGATGTCGAATCAGATAGTTACATAACACAACAAAAGAATGTACGAAGAATAATTAAACTATGCCTAAAGGTGGATAGTCAGGGTTTAGCACATTTATGAGACCAGGTAAAAAGAGCTCATCAAACAAGAGTCGTGTGATGAAAAATAAATATGCACATCGTAGCTGGTTAGGAGCTGTGTGTTTACTTGGTTGTTCATTGTCTTATGCCGCAGAAGAACAATTTAACGATGCATTAAATGCCGCCAATAGTGGTAATACTGCTTTATTAGATCAATATCAGGCTGCAATGCAAAATGATGTGTTGGGCTATTATCCTGAATACTGGAAGTTAAACAGTAATTTAGGATTTCAATCTCCAACTTCAATTGTAAGTTTTGCCCAGCGCTATCCACAATCTGCTATGGCAGAGAAGCTTGCAGCGGATTATGTTGAAGAAAAAGTTAAACAAGCTGATTTTGTATCTGCACAGCCATTGTTACCTTATGTCTCTAACCCTGACCCAGCCGAAAATTGTGCTTTGGCACAGGTACGAGCTAAAAGTGGTGATGCATTGGTATTTGCAGAATATAAAGATGTTTGGTTAGCCACTGAATCACAACCAGACTCTTGTGTTGGGCTAGGCCGTATGATGCTTACCAGTCCATTAATGAGTAACCAAGATAAGCAACAGCGTCTGTGGGTACAGCTACGTTCAGGCTTATCAGGACAAGCTCTTGCAACTGCTCAAAGTCTTGGAATGAATCTTTCTTTGGCTCAGCTCAACCAGATTCAGGCGAATCCTCTTAATTATTTATGGACCGCTCCAAAGACCAACGATGTAGATTATGCCTATTTGATTTTCGCATTAGGTCGTTTAGCGAATAATGATTTAGGTAATGCTTTTGCAAATGTACAGCGTGTAGCGCAAGGTACTCCAGAGAGCGTGCAAAAGTATCTTTATCGAACCGTGGCTTATATCGGTGGCACGACGGTGATGAAAAATAACTTTAACCGTGAAGTACTTCAATATTTTGATGCCAGCTATGGTTATCCGCTAAGTCCTGAAGAAGCTGAAATTTATGCACGACAAGCTATTCGCTTTAGCGCATGGGAAAGCTTAATTCGTGCGATTGATAGCATGTCAGTTTCCCAGAAACAAGAAGATCGCTGGCAATATTGGTTAGCCCGTGCGACAGAACAACGTGGCGATAGTAACTCTAAAAACACGGCACAGCGTATTTATAAAAAATTAGCTGAAAGTGGAGATGATTATCACAATCTTCTTGCAAAAGACCGTTTAGGTGTACGTTATAACCATCAGCCATATAACGACGAGCCGACTGCAAGCGATTTACGCCGTCTAGATCAAAATATTCACTTTAATCGTGCATTTACTTTAAGACGTATTAACGCAAATCCAACGTATACCAACCGTGAGTGGAACTGGGCAGTCCGTCAAGCATATCTTCAGCATGACGATGGATTATTATTGGCTGCGGCAAAACGTGCTCACGATATGGGATGGTATGATCGTGCAATTTACGCAGCAGATCGTACAACGAATAAACATAATGATACGTATCGTTATGTGACTCCGCATAAGACTAATGTCGTAAGTCATAGTTACAATGCTGGAATTGATCCTGCGTGGGCTTATGGTTTAATGCGTCAAGAAAGTCGGTTTGTTACCTCGGCACGTTCTCATGTAGGAGCTGGTGGCCTTATGCAAATTATGCCTGATACAGCAAAGTTGATTGCTCGTCAGATGGGGGAGACATATAATCCGGCGGCGTTAAGTGAAATGAATACCAATATTCGTTATGGAACATTTTATTTATCAATGATTCAAGGGCAGTTAAGCAATAACCCTGTTTTAGCGACAGCAGGCTATAATGCTGGCCCAAATCGTGCAAGACGTTGGCAACCCGATTACCAACCGATTGAAGCTGATCAATATACAGAAACCATTCCATTGCTTGAGACTAGAGATTATGTCAAGCATGTCATGACAAATGCGACCCATTATGGAGTGGTGTTGGGGCAAGGCGCTCAGTCGCTAATACAGCGTATGAAAGTCATTCCAATGCGATCATCACCTTAATTTTAGATGATGAATGATGGAACATTCTTTTAATTGGCATAACCAAATTTTAATTAAATGAAATATAGATATCTAGGGCTTCATCCAATATCGCAACTTGCATGGTGGCTCATCTGTGCAAGCATTGGATTGATGAGTTCTGTTTTACATGCGGAACCTGTAAACGTGCAAGGTTATGTCATGCATGTTCAGATGACGCCTGCTGTCTGTTCGCTAGATCCTTCTAAACAGAAGCAGCGTAAATGTCTTGAAGGGTACTCACTCACAATTACGGGTTTAATGCCTGAAACAACTAGAACGGACTGTTCAACTGAAAGTTCTGCCACCCTTTCGCCCTTGCAAGCTAAAGTCGTTGCTCGAGTGATGCCAGACAACAACGCTCGTGTGCAACTTTGGAAGAGTGTGGGTGGCTGTGTACCTATGAACGCCAGTCAGTATTTCCGTACAATTATTAACTTCGCTGAACGATTAAAAATACCTGCCAATTTAACCAGTTCTAGTAATGTAGAAATGCAACAATCTACATTACGTCAACAATTTACAAAGCTTAACCCGAGTTTGCCACAAAATGGCATTCGTTTTTCCTGTCAACTTTCACGTTCCGATGTTGTACTTACTGAAGTTAAAGTTTGCTACACAGTAAATGGCCAATATAAGCAATGTTCAAATCATGTAGTCTCTAATTGCCCAAGTGAAATTACAATTAAAGGTAGCTATTAAGAGTAGCTACCATTTCACAGAAAAATGCTCACCATACATTGAATCTATTTGTAAAGGTTAATTTGTATTTTCTATCAGACTTTTGGTGAAAATGAGTCGCTTTTACATGCATCTGCAACTTCTTTAGAGTACAATCTTTGCCGTTTATGATGATTTGGTTAAGTAGAATCGCTATTTAGCCCGATTAAGGACACTCATTGGAGACAATTACATGAAGCAACCCGTTCGTGTTGCCGTGACTGGCGCTGCAGGTCAAATTGGTTACAGCTTATTATTCCGTATCGCAAGCGGTGAAATGTTAGGTAAAGATCAACCTGTTATTTTACAATTGCTTGAAGTTCCAGTTGAAAAAGCACAACAAGCGCTTAAAGGCGTAATGATGGAACTTGATGACTGTGCTTTCCCTTTATTGGCTGGCATGATCGGGACTGATGATCCTAAAGTTGCATTTAAAGATGCTGACTATGCATTATTAGTTGGTTCTCGCCCACGTGGTCCTGGTATGGAACGTGCTGACTTGTTAAAAGTTAACGGTGAAATCTTCATTGGCCAAGGTCAAGCATTAAACGAAGTTGCTAGCCGTGACGTTAAAGTATTAGTTGTAGGTAACCCTGCAAATACAAACGCTTACATCGCAATGAAATCTGCTCCAGATCTTCCAGCGAAAAACTTCACAGCAATGTTACGTCTTGACCACAACCGTGCATTGACTCAAGTTGCTCAAAAAGCTGGTGTTGCAGTTGCTGACATCGAAAAATTAACAGTTTGGGGTAACCACTCTCCAACAATGTATGCTGACTACCGTTTTGCTACTGCAAATGGTGAAAGCTTAAAAGACAAGATCAACGATCCAGCTTGGAACAAAGACGTATTCCTTCCAACTGTTGGTAAGCGTGGTGCTGCGATTATCGAAGCACGTGGTTTGTCTTCTGCTGCTTCTGCTGCTAACGCTGCAATCGACCATATGCGTGATTGGGCACTTGGTACAAACGGCAAATGGGTAACTATGGGTATTCCATCTGATGGTTCTTATGGTATTCCTGAAGGCGTTATGTTCGGTTTCCCTGTAACAACTGAAAACGGTGAATACAAAATCGTTCAAGGTTTAGAAATCGATGAATTCAGCCGTGAGCGTATCAACTTCACTCTAAACGAGCTTGAAGAAGAACGTGCAGCAATTGCTGATATGCTAAAATAATTCATTAGTTAAATGAATTGGAAAAGCACTCTCTTGTAGGGTGCTTTTTTATATTTGAAATTTAATAAGAACACACAAAAAACAACAAGAAAATATAGACCTAGATATACAACTAACATCTATTGTTGCTAGATTATTGAAAAGAAGCCATGGGAGAATAACAATGTTTGAACAGCAACCGACATTACAACTTTTATTCGAGCAATTGGGTTTAGATGCTGATGACGTGAGTATTGAAAATTTTATAAAAACGCATCAGTTACCCGCTGAGCAGAAGTTACATGAAGCATCTTTTTGGTCCCAAGGTCAAAGTGATTTCCTAAAAAGCCATTGGGAAAAAGATGATGAGTGGATTGTCGTCATTGATGAACTTAATGAGCAGCTACACGAAGATAGTGTAAAAAAATAACCAAATAAAAAGGCCTGTTTATAAATAACAGGCCTTTTAAAATTCACACTTTAGTGGGTTTTGAATTTTAATAATTCTTTATACCATGGCTCATGGCGTATTGGATGAAATACCGGATGTTCATGAACCAACTCAAGATCACATTGAGCAGTTGATAAATATTTTGTAAGCCAATGTCGGGTAAGAGCTGGTTTTTCCTGCGCTGCCGAAGCATAAGCCAAGAAAAAGTATATATCACTATGGTGATGGTGAGCTAAGGGCTTTAAAATTTGCTGTGCAATGAGCGCAAAGCGTTTTTCTTTATTTAGCTCAAAATAAATCATATACGCTTTAGCTAAATGAAGAGATAAATTCAAATACAAACGCATCGGCATTTCATCGTATTCCATACGAGCTTGCTCAAGCAAAACAATAGCTTCTTGCAAAAAATGAATTTGCTCTTGACGAACACGGCTTAATACAACGAGCTGCATACGTAAATCTGCACGTTCCAAAGCAAGTTCGGGCGTATTCTCAGTTAAATAGAGTTGGTCTGTTTCACCAATTCTGCTCACAATCATTTTTGTTTCAATAGACATACGCCTTCGCCCTTTTTAATCAATAGCTCTTATATCGGGTTTATTTAAGAAATTTAAAGAGCACTTATCTAACCCCAAATCGAGTTTCCACTACGAAGCCAAGCTGTAATTGATAAACGCTGCTGTTTAGAAACTAAAACTTCATGAAGCAAATTACTTTGGAAAATAACTAGGCGATTAGGTTCTGGCGTAATAATGTGCCAAATATCATTTTTGTCCTGCAAGCGTAATTGTCCTCCCCAATCATCCTGCCATTCAGGATGTAAATAATAAACAGTAGAAATAATACGATCATTTTTTTGTTGAGGATTATCTCGATGTAATGCATAAAATTCACCTGCGTTATAACAGGCAAAATGCGCTTCAACCTCTTTAATTCCTAAAAAGAAAGCTTGATTTAGATGTTGGCAAAATGAAGTTAGGGTTTCGACATGTTGTTCGGCAATAGGAAGTGACTCATTAATCCATAAAATATGATCGCTTCGAATAGTACTCACTACACCATTTTGAATCCCTGCTTCACGGAACTCATCAAAGTGATGACTACACTCTGTGGCAACTTGAGCTAGATACTCAGTAGAATAGGCATGGTTTACAATTGCAAAACCATGTGCATTTAAGTCATCTAAAATCTGGTTCAGATTCCAACTGTCAGGAAGTGGTCGAGAGCGCATATAACCTCATATCGATCGTAAGAAAATCAAGCAGCCTTATTTTAGATGATCACAACCTTACGAAAGAATATTTTTTTCATGTTAAACTATTCGTTGAATTGAGGAATTAAAGTCAACATGAATTACCGTCACCATTTCCATGCGGGCAACTTTGCAGATGTTATGAAGCATGTGCTTTTGCTACAGCTTCTCAACCGTTTAAATGCTAAAGATAAACCTTATCGTTATATCGATACGCATGGAGGGGCAGGAAAATATGATCTATCTCAAGCACCTGCACAAAAGTCAGGAGAATTCCTAACGGGTATTCATCGTCTTGTACAGCTTTCTGAAATGGAAAAGCGTCAAGCTCCTGAAGCAATCCAGCAATACTTAAAACTCGTAGAAGAATTACGTACTGAAGAAGGTAAAGGTAGCTATCCAGGTTCTCCTTGGTTTGCTTTGCAAGATATGCGTGAAATCGACAAAGCGACTATATTTGAAATGCAGCGTGATGTTTTTCAGCAATTACGTCATAACATTCGCGATAAACGTGCAGGTTTACATGAGCGTGATGCATATGAAGGCTTGCTCGGTGTAATTCCACCGAAAGAAAAGCGTGGTCTGGTTATGATTGACCCGCCTTACGAATTAGAACGTAAAGACTTTCCACAATTGGTTGAACTCTTACAAAGCGCTTATAAGAAATGGCCAACAGGTGTCTTTGCAGTTTGGTATCCAATTAAAGACCGCGCAATGATTGAACGTTTTGAAAAGAAAATGTTCAAAACTGGAATTCGCCGTCAATTAATTTGTGAAATTTGTGTATGGCCAGATGACACACCTGTAGGACTGAATGGTTGTGGTTTATTGGTAATTAACCCACCTTGGCAGTTTTCTGAGCAAGCAGACCAAGCCCTACAATGGTTATTTCCTCACTTACGTATGCAAGAAACAGGTGGTCACGCTGCTGTTCGCTGGTTAGTGGGTGAGTAATAATTAATCTAAATCAATGCACATGTTTGGAATAGAAAATAATGACAAATGCGCCTAAACCAGAGCAAGATTTAACTCATAATGAACATTCTTTTGATGGGATTACGTTCGAAGTGGTTGAAGAAGAAGATAATCCGGAAGGACAAAAAGTGAAGCGCCGAGGTATTTATCTTTGGCCTAACTTAATCACGACAGCCGCTTTGTTGTCTGGTTTCTATTCCATTATTGCAAGTATGAATGGCGAATTTACACAAGCGATCTATGCCATTTTTCTTGCTGCTTTGTTCGATGGATTAGATGGACGTGTTGCCCGAGCTATTGGTGCTCAAAGTGCTTTTGGTGAGCAATATGATTCTTTATCTGATTTGTTAGCATTTGGTGTGGCGCCAGCAATGCTGATGTATAGCTGGAGTCTCCATGATTTAGGTCGCATCGGCTTAGCATGCTGTTTTGTTTATACGGCTTGTGCAGCATTCCGTTTGGCGCGTTTTAATGTTCAAATTGGAGTAGTTGATAAACGCTATTTTATTGGTATTGCAAGTCCATTAGCTGCAATTATCATTATTTCGCTTGTATGGGTGGCTCGTGATTATCCGTTTATTTTCGATTTGCGTGATATTGCGATTCAGGTCATTAATGCGGTAATCATGGTTGTTGTTGGTTTACTTATGATTTCCAATATTAAATATTATTCATTTAAGCAAATGGACCGCAAACGTGTTCCTTTTGTAGTTATGTTGCCGGTAGTACTGATTTTTGCAGCAATCACTTATAATATCCCAATGGGTATTCTGATTGTTTCAATCATCTATGCTCTATCAGGTTTTGTTACCACACTTTTAGCTAAAAAAAATAACGAGACTATCAAAACATAAATTAGATGAGGTTCAGTATGCCGAAGTTGATGAGTCCAATAAATCAATTACAGCAACTGAGCCTCAACTCAAATGAGGGTGTTGTTTATCAACCCGCTAGAGGCTTCTTTAAAGTTGTCTATCAAGGCTTAATCCTTCCAAATTTACCGGCCCCACTTCGTTATTTTAATTATATTAGTCTAATCGGGCAGCCTAGAATTCCACTTTGCTATAACGCAAACAGTATTGTGACTTCAGCAATTGATACAGCAACAGTACTGGTTAGTAACAGCCTGCACAGTGTAGGTCACTTAAAAACCTATTCTATTCGAAGACAATGTCAACTTACTCCTAATAGTTACCAATTTGATAAAACAGATCTTATTGAATGGCAAATTCCAAGAGTTCAGCTTACACGAACAGATTCTGAAATGAGTTGTGACTTAGTTGTCCAAACACCTTCTGATATTTCCAATTCTTCAGCACTACAGTGGGGAATATCTGACTACTGGTCTGTTTTATGTCATTGTGAAGGAGAGATTTTATATAAAGGGCAGAAATATGAAGTCAATGGATTAGGACGTTTTAAACATGCTCGGGCCTTGCATTTACCTTTCTTATCTTTATGTTTTTATACCTGCCAGATTATTAATTTAAATGAAACAACACAAATCACACTTTCTCAAATAAGAAATCAATGGAATATTATTCTGTTTTCACGTTTAGATATTCAAGAGCTAGGAAAGCCTGCTGTCACATTTACGGAAGATGTTAATTTCCATATCCATCGGGTTTATCCAAAGGTTGAAACACCACATGGACGTGAAATGTATTTACCTCGAGAGTTTTCTTGGCAATGTAAAAAAAATGGAAAAGTAATTTTCGAACTCTATGCAGAAAGTCGTGGTGATTACAAATTTGGATTCGCTGCTGGATATATTGGAAGTTTCCGTTACCAGTTAAGCTGGAATGATCAATGCCTTCAAGGAGAAGGTGGATATTGTGAATATATCGATTGCCGTCCATTAAGATGGCAAGAGAAGAATCAAGATGAGAAAATCCTAGATAAATTGATGCTTTTACAACCATGTTTATATAAAAAATGAATATTTTTATCATTTTTGATCAAAAAGCGAACTGTCGTTGCGCTAATATTAAAAAAGGTATTGCAAAGGTAAGTTAATGGTCTATAATGCACATCCATCGGCGGTGATGCAGATAGAAACTTGTTGAAAAACAGTTACTTGAGATTAAGTTGGTTGCTTTAAGTGATGAATTTGATGTTAAGTTGGTTTGAGAGATAAGTTTTAAAAATATCGAAATTACCTGTTGACTTTTAAGAGATTAAGAGTAATATAGCCGACCTAGCTTGCTGGTGACGAACCAGGAAGAAGATCATTAAGAGAATTGAAGAACAACTTGTGTGGATTTTTACTGATTGATTAATCGAAATAATTTTCATTGATTGATTGGTTTAAATTACTCGAAGTTTATTTGAGCGAAATTTAAGTCAGTAATTGATGAGCCAGAATTGGCACCTTGTCTATAAATAAGGTGCAAAATGATTTTAACTGAAGAGTTTGATCATGGCTCAGATTGAACGCTGGCGGCAGGCTTAACACATGCAAGTCGAGCGGGGGAAGGTAGCTTGCTACTGGACCTAGCGGCGGACGGGTGAGTAATGCTTAGGAATCTGCCTATTAGTGGGGGACAACATCTCGAAAGGGATGCTAATACCGCATACGTCCTACGGGAGAAAGCAGGGGATCTTCGGACCTTGCGCTAATAGATGAGCCTAAGTCGGATTAGCTAGTTGGTGGGGTAAAGGCCTACCAAGGCGACGATCTGTAGCGGGTCTGAGAGGATGATCCGCCACACTGGGACTGAGACACGGCCCAGACTCCTACGGGAGGCAGCAGTGGGGAATATTGGACAATGGGCGCAAGCCTGATCCAGCCATGCCGCGTGTGTGAAGAAGGCCTTATGGTTGTAAAGCACTTTAAGCGAGGAGGAGGCTACTTTAGATAATACCTAGAGATAGTGGACGTTACTCGCAGAATAAGCACCGGCTAACTCTGTGCCAGCAGCCGCGGTAATACAGAGGGTGCAAGCGTTAATCGGATTTACTGGGCGTAAAGCGCGCGTAGGCGGCTAATTAAGTCAAATGTGAAATCCCCGAGCTTAACTTGGGAATTGCATTCGATACTGGTTAGCTAGAGTGTGGGAGAGGATGGTAGAATTCCAGGTGTAGCGGTGAAATGCGTAGAGATCTGGAGGAATACCGATGGCGAAGGCAGCCATCTGGCCTAACACTGACGCTGAGGTGCGAAAGCATGGGGAGCAAACAGGATTAGATACCCTGGTAGTCCATGCCGTAAACGATGTCTACTAGCCGTTGGGGCCTTTGAGGCTTTAGTGGCGCAGCTAACGCGATAAGTAGACCGCCTGGGGAGTACGGTCGCAAGACTAAAACTCAAATGAATTGACGGGGGCCCGCACAAGCGGTGGAGCATGTGGTTTAATTCGATGCAACGCGAAGAACCTTACCTGGCCTTGACATAGTAAGAACTTTCCAGAGATGGATTGGTGCCTTCGGGAACTTACATACAGGTGCTGCATGGCTGTCGTCAGCTCGTGTCGTGAGATGTTGGGTTAAGTCCCGCAACGAGCGCAACCCTTTTCCTTATTTGCCAGCGAGTAATGTCGGGAACTTTAAGGATACTGCCAGTGACAAACTGGAGGAAGGCGGGGACGACGTCAAGTCATCATGGCCCTTACGGCCAGGGCTACACACGTGCTACAATGGTCGGTACAAAGGGTTGCTACACAGCGATGTGATGCTAATCTCAAAAAGCCGATCGTAGTCCGGATTGGAGTCTGCAACTCGACTCCATGAAGTCGGAATCGCTAGTAATCGCGGATCAGAATGCCGCGGTGAATACGTTCCCGGGCCTTGTACACACCGCCCGTCACACCATGGGAGTTTGTTGCACCAGAAGTAGCTAGCCTAACTGCAAAGAGGGCGGTTACCACGGTGTGGCCGATGACTGGGGTGAAGTCGTAACAAGGTAGCCGTAGGGGAACCTGCGGCTGGATCACCTCCTTAACGAAAGATTGACGATTGGTAAGAATCCACAACAAGTTGTTCTTCATAGATGTATCTGAGGGTCTGTAGCTCAGTTGGTTAGAGCACACGCTTGATAAGCGTGGGGTCACAAGTTCAAGTCTTGTCAGACCCACCATGACTTTGACTGGTTAAAGTTATAGATAAAAGATACATGACTGATGATGTAAGCTGGGGACTTAGCTTAGTTGGTAGAGCGCCTGCTTTGCACGCAGGAGGTCAGGAGTTCGACTCTCCTAGTCTCCACCAGAACTTAAGATAAGTTCGGATTACAGAAATTAGTAAATAGAGATTTCGGTCTTGGTTTATTAACTTCTGTGATTTAAGTATCACGGTATTAAGCATGACCTGACGAAGGCGTGTTTATTCATTAACAGATTGGCAAAATTGAGTCTGAAATAAATTGTTCACTCAAGAGTTTAGATTAAGCAATTAATCTGAATGAATTGAGAACTAGCAAATTAACTGAATCAAGCGTTTTGGTATATGAATTTAGATTGAAGCTGTACAGTGTTTAAATACACAGTGCTCTAAACTGAAATGTTGAAGTTACTAACTTGTAGGTAACGTCGACTGTTTGGGGTTGTATAGTCAAGTAATTAAGTGCATGTGGTGGATGCCTTGGCAGTCAGAGGCGATGAAAGACGTGATAGCCTGCGAAAAGCTCCGGGGAGGCGGCAAATATCCTTTGATCCGGAGATGTCTGAATGGGGGAACCCACCTACTTTAAGGTAGGTATTGCAACATGAATACATAGTGTTGCAAGGCGAACGAGGGGAAGTGAAACATCTCAGTACCCTTAGGAAAAGAAATCAATTGAGATTCCCTCAGTAGCGGCGAGCGAACGGGGATCAGCCCATTAAGTTATGTGTGTTTTAGTGGAACGCTCTGGGAAGTGCGAACGTAGAGGGTGATATTCCCGTACACGAAAGGGCACACATAATGATGACGAGTAGGGCGAGGCACGTGAAACCTTGTCTGAATATGGGGGGACCATCCTCCAAGGCTAAATACTCCTGACTGACCGATAGTGAACCAGTACCGTGAGGGAAAGGCGAAAAGAACCCCTGTGAGGGGAGTGAAATAGATCCTGAAACCGCATGCATACAAGCAGTGGGAGCACCTTCGTGGTGTGACTGCGTACCTTTTGTATAATGGGTCAGCGACTTATATTCAGTAGCGAGGTTAACCGTATAGGGGAGCCGTAGAGAAATCGAGTCTTAATAGGGCGTTTAGTTGCTGGGTATAGACCCGAAACCAGGCGATCTATCCATGAGCAGGTTGAAGGTTGGGTAACACTAACTGGAGGACCGAACCCACTGTCGTTGAAAAGCCAGGGGATGACTTGTGGATAGGGGTGAAAGGCTAATCAAGCCTGGTGATAGCTGGTTCTCCCCGAAAGCTATTTAGGTAGCGCCTCGGACGAATACCATAGGGGGTAGAGCACTGTTTCGGCTAGGGGGTCATCCCGACTTACCAAACCGATGCAAACTCCGAATACCTATGAGTACTATCCGGGAGACAGACTGCGGGTGCTAACGTCCGTAGTCAAGAGGAAAACAATCCAGACCGCCAGCTAAGGCCCCAAAATCATAGTTAAGTGGGAAACGATGTGGGAAGGCATAGACAGCTAGGAGGTTGGCTTAGAAGCAGCCACCCTTTAAAGAAAGCGTAATAGCTCACTAGTCGAGTCGGCCTGCGCGGAAGATGTAACGGGGCTAAAACTATGTGCCGAAGCTGCGGATTTGACATTAGTCAAGTGGTAGGGGAGCGTTCTGTAAGCCGATGAAGGTGTATTGAGAAGTATGCTGGAGGTATCAGAAGTGCGAATGCTGACGTGAGTAACGACAAAACGGGTGAAAAACCCGTTCGCCGAAAGACCAAGGGTTCCAGTCCAACGTTAATCGGGGCTGGGTGAGTCGACCCCTAAGGCGAGGCCGAAAGGCGTAGTCGATGGGAAATTGGTTAATATTCCAATACTTCTGTGTAATGCGATGAGAGGACGGAGAAGGTTAAGTCAGCCTGGCGTTGGTTGTCCAGGTGGAAGGATGTAGGTATGTATCTTAGGCAAATCCGGGGTACTCTATACTGAGATCCGATAGCAAGCTGTACTTGTACAGCGAAGTGGCTGATACCATGCTTCCAGGAAAAGTCTCTAAGCTTCAGTTACACAGGAATCGTACCCGAAACCGACACAGGTGGTCAGGTCGAGTAGACCAAGGCGCTTGAGAGAACTCTGCTGAAGGAACTAGGCAAAATGGTACCGTAACTTCGGGAGAAGGTACGCTGTTGTTGGTGATGGAACTTGCTTCCTGAGCTGATGACAGCCGCAGAAACCAGGCCGCTGCAACTGTTTATTAAAAACATAGCACTCTGCAAACACGAAAGTGGACGTATAGGGTGTGATGCCTGCCCGGTGCTGGAAGGTTAATTGATGGGGTTAGCGTAAGCGAAGCTCTTGATCGAAGCCCCAGTAAACGGCGGCCGTAACTATAACGGTCCTAAGGTAGCGAAATTCCTTGTCGGGTAAGTTCCGACCTGCACGAATGGCATAATGATGGCGGCGCTGTCTCCAGCAGAGGCTCAGTGAAATCGAAATCGCTGTGAAGATGCAGTGTACCCGCGGCTAGACGGAAAGACCCCGTGAACCTTTACTGCAGCTTGACACTGAACTTTGACCTTACTTGTGTAGGATAGGTGGGAGGCTTTGAAGTTGGAACGCTAGTTCCAATGGAGCCGTCCTTGAAATACCACCCTGGTAATGTTGAGGTTCTAACTCTGTCCCGTTATCCGGGACGAGGACCGTGTCTGGTGGGTAGTTTGACTGGGGCGGTCTCCTCCTAAAGAGTAACGGAGGAGTACGAAGGTGCGCTCAGCGTGGTCGGAAATCACGCGTAGAGTATAAAGGCAAAAGCGCGCTTAACTGCGAGACCCACAAGTCGAGCAGGTACGAAAGTAGGTCTTAGTGATCCGGTGGTTCTGTATGGAAGGGCCATCGCTCAACGGATAAAAGGTACTCTGGGGATAACAGGCTGATACCGCCCAAGAGTTCATATCGACGGCGGTGTTTGGCACCTCGATGTCGGCTCATCTCATCCTGGGGCTGAAGCAGGTCCCAAGGGTATGGCTGTTCGCCATTTAAAGAGGTACGCGAGCTGGGTTTAGAACGTCGTGAGACAGTTCGGTCCCTATCTACCGTGGGCGCTGGAAATTTGAGAGGATCTGCTCCTAGTACGAGAGGACCAGAGTGGACGAACCTCTGGTGTACCGGTTGTGACGCCAGTCGCATCGCCGGGTAGCTATGTTCGGAAGGGATAACCGCTGAAAGCATCTAAGCGGGAAGCCTACCTCAAGATAAGATTTCCCTAGGAATTTATTCCTCTAAAGAGCCGTTCGAGACTAGGACGTTGATAGGTTGGATGTGGAAGCATAGTGATATGTGAAGCTGACCAATACTAATTGCTCGTGAGGCTTGACTATACAAC
>NZ_JEXX01000015.1:0-85703 GCF_000582055.1 Acinetobacter sp. 766875
TTTGGTTATTTAAAAGGTAAATCAGATATTAACCCTCAATGGCGATTAATGGCTATGACTCAGGCCTTTGGTCCTGTTGGTCATGGCTGGACTTATAGACATGTACGTTTATGGTCTGAAACCGCGCCAGATGGAACCATTATGGCTTTTGCTGAAGTAGCAGTAAAAACCAAGATTGATGGTGTTTGGGGTGAGGAATTTTTCGGCAACGGCGGTTCAGCAATTGTTGAAGTTCAAAAGGGCAAATTAGTAGCGATTGATGAAGGTTATAAAAAGGCCGTTACTGATGCTCTTGGTGTAGCGTTTAAAGCTATTGGTGTGGCAGCTGATGTCTACCTCGGTAATTTTGATGGAAGTAAATATCTATACAACTATGACTATGCCTATCTAGAGCAAAATGCCTCTACCCCAGCAGGTCAAAATACAAATCAAAATAATCAGACAATCGCTCAGGGTGGTAACCAGAAGCCGCCTCGTACTCAGGACCAACTATATCAAGATGCATTAAAAGCAATTAAAGATGCACCAGACACCAACATCTTAAATGCTGCGATTAAGAAGTTTAAAGGTACTACGTATGAGGCGGGTATCAATAGAGCATGCCAAGCACGTGCCGATCAGATGGGTTGGGCACCTAAAAACAATCCTCAGCAAGTTCAGCAACTACAGTCGTTACATCACTAAAAGGAGAGCTATTTATGTCTAACTTACTAACTGCAGCTGAAGCATTTGCAGCTCTTCAAAACGGTAAAACTGTTCTATGTCGTCCAGCCGGAGACATGTTGGACTTTGCCGATTTAGATCAATTCCCCGCTTCTGTTTTTGGCAAACCGGGTTTTGAATTCTGCATCAAAATCGAAACTATTGAACTGGCTGGCATTACATTCACAAAGCCATTAACTATTGATGAATATGAGGAAGGACAGGATGTTTTTGTAATTACTACATATTCGCCTTCTATTTACGTCGTGAATTTTAGAACCACCGCATTAATTGAATCTATTAATAGCGGCTTTGTTCAACGTGATGCAGAAAACGCCAAGCTTCAATTAAAAGCACTATCTAAAGCGTTAGGTTTTGAAGTTAGTGACGATTTTAGTGTTATTCGTCTTGGTGAGGAACCTAAAAAACAGAGAGGCAAAAAATCAAAAGCTGAGCCAGTGGCAAAAGTAATACCTTCTGAAGTTTTCCCTGCAGATAAACAGCCAGCGATTGTTATTACAGAACAAACTAATGTCACAGCTTCCGAAGACCTATTAACTCCAGTTACTAACGAACTTAATATTAAGCCGAATGTTAATGCCCAATTTGAAATTTTGCTTGATGCAATCCGTATTTGCCAGTCAGAAAAAGAGCTAGATTCAACTTGTGCGAATCTTGAAAAAGAAGGCTTTACTCAAGAGCAAATTGACCAAATAAATCTGGCTAAGCAAGAACGATTAATTGAACTCGATTTTATTGAAATGGATGCTGCTGATACAGCTAGTGAACAAGTTTTTTCTGATTTAGATGCGCAAGCAAATGATGAAGTGGCAACCATTTCAATGCCTGAAAATTATGAATCATTAGTTCAAAGCATCCAGAACTTTCATACCCCTGAAGAAGTTAATAGTGTTATCCGTTACACCACTAAATGGACGGAGGAACAACGTAAGCCACTATTAAATGAAATGCACAAACGCCTTGCAGAGTTAAAGCAAACAAAACAAGAAGATGATGGATTATCACCTTTAATCGTCCGCCTCCAATATGCGGCAGATCTAAAAACGCTTGAAGAATTAGAGTTAGAAATTCCTTCACGCCATCAAGACGTTCATAAAACCTTATGGAATATGGCCAAAAAGCGCCGTAGTCAACTCAATGCGGCCGCTCATGAACCAGCATATCTTTTAGAGGATGGCCTCTAATATGAAAGATCAGTACAAGAAAGTGAGCCAAAAACACATGCTTGGTTTTATGTACTACTTGCAATTGCTGGGCTACGTAATAGTTCGGCAAGGCATGGATCAAGCAATGTTTCTAACCAAACATTATGCGGTACCAGTCTCTTGGCGGCGAATAACAATCGACTATCACAACCGATTAAACAAACCTGCTCAGCAGCTTTATAAAGAATTTGTTGAGTGGACTAAAGAAGAATATTTGAGGGCTTAACGATGTTTAATGAAGATGAAGAAAAGTTGGCTCATGAAAATTGGTACAAGAATAATGACCCAATTGCGTACAAGTTTTATAGAGATCTTAGTCCTGAATTTGAAACAGATTTTTATACAAGTGAAATTGCTTGGTTAGCAAGAGCTAAAGCTCAGGCGGTGCCAGATACACACATTGTTGTGCCAAGAAATAGAGAAGTTGTTGTTGCAATTGAAAAGATGGTTGAACAGCAAGTGGAAGCCAGCGGCATTACAAGTGATGTATTCCGGTTAGATGGTTGGAGAATTTTAGACGCTATTCAAGAAGCAAGCGAATCGGGAGCTGAGGGATGATTAATCAATTAAAACCAGTTGAAGTGGTGCGTAACCAGTATGGCGAATGGACACATCCGGAAGTAGACGCTTACTTGAAAAATATTCTTGGTGATGACGCTGAGTTTATGACTCAAGAGCAATGGGATGAGCTTAAGCGTCACTTCAATATTGTGACAGTTAAAACTTACTTAGAGTCAACTGTATCTCCTGATGAGTTTGATGAAATTATGGATGATGCAGATTTATCAAAATGGCAGCCATTGGCACCTCATGGATTCTTCTTAATGTCTATTTACTTCACGGAAGATGGTGCTGACGCAATTTGGGCTAAAGAAAAACAAGTAGAGGGAGCTGAGGGATGAGTTTAACACCTGATGAGTTCCGGCAGATTGTTAATCCATTGGAACGCCCCACAAGAACTTGGCACTGTAGTTTTTCTTATCTTGAAACATGGTTGCATTGTGAAAGTGAAGATATTCCGCATGGTGTAGAACTAGTACCCGATTTTCAACGTGGGCATGTATGGACTAAAAAACAGCAAACCAACTATATAGAAAATGTCTTGAGGTTAATTGTAGATGAAAGCGGATTAACAATTCGATTCAACTGCCCTTCTTGGAGAAAAGAGAGAGCAAAAGATCGTGATCTTCTTGATCAAATGGTGTGTATTGATGGTTTGCAAAGATTAACTGCCATCAGAAGGTTTATTGCAGGTGAATTAAAGGTCTTTGGTCTTAAGTTTGATCAACTACCTAAAAGGCAAATATTTAGAGATTTGCAGATTGTGGTGAAGATGTATGACTTTCAATACAAGGCAGATTTACTAAAGTTTTACTTAGATATTAATGGTGGCGGTATAGCTCACAGTAGATCTGAATTAAAGAGAGTTGAGGCCATGTTAGAAGAAGTTAAAGCGGAAAGTAAGGAGGGGTAAGGTGGATAAATATCTGACATCTAACAATGTGTGTGAGATGTTTCATATTACTAAACGCACACTTAATCGTTGGGAAATTAACACTCCTTGGGGTATTCCCTTCCCAGCCCCAGCTTTAAGTTCTGAAGGCGGGACAATGAAAAGATACCTCGCTACTGATGTAATGAAGTGGGAGGAAGAATGCCAGCAAAAGAAGCAACTAAAAAAAGCTATATAAGTTGTACCGAAGCTAACAATCAGCAAACTTGATGAAATTAGTCCAGATCAATGATTGTTAGCATATTTACGTTACTATATACTGTCCGCCGAATCACGGCTTGCTAGATAAACTCAGCAATTTCATTTATGTACACAATGGTGTACATATAATGAAACCAAGGAAGCAAGAATATACTTTTCCCGTTTAATTATAAGGGTTTAGGCGATATGGCATTAATCGTTCAAAAATATGGCGGTACTTCTATGGGTACCCCCGAGCGCATTTTAAATGTTGCTCGTCGTGTGAAGCGTTGGCATGATCACGGTCACAAGGTTGTTGTGGTCGTATCTGCAATGAGTGGTGAAACAAACCGCTTACTTGCCCTCGCTAAAGCCATTACCGAAACACCTGACCCACGCGAGTTAGACCAAATGGTTTCAACCGGTGAACAGGTGACGATTTCCATGTTAGCTATGGCACTTAATTCGATTGGTGTGGAAGCTAAATCCTATACCGGACGTCAAGTCGGTATTAAAACTGACAGTGCATTTACCAAGGCGCGTATTGAGTCGATTGACACAGATGTCATGACCAATGACCTAGATGCAGGCCGTGTTATTGTAGTTGCAGGCTTCCAAGGCTTTGACGCTAATGGAAACACAACTACTCTAGGACGTGGTGGTTCAGATACTTCTGGTGTTGCGATTGCTGCTGCACTTAAAGCAGATGAATGCCAAATCTATACTGACGTTGATGGTGTTTACACTACAGATCCTCGTGTTGCTCCTAAAGCGAAGAAAATTGATCGTATTTCTTTTGAAGAAATGCTAGAAATGGCATCATTAGGTTCAAAAGTTTTACAAATTCGCTCAGTAGAATTTGCCGGAAAATATCAAGTTCCTTTACGCGTATTATCAAGCTTTGATAATGATGACGACGGCGCATTTGACGACGAATTTAAAGAAAATGTAGGTACACTCATTACTACTGAGGCAGAAGACACTATGGAACAGCCAATCATTGCAGGTATTGCTTTTAACCGTGACGAAGCAAAATTAACGATTTTAGGTGTACCTGATGAACCAGGTATTGCTTCTAAAATTTTATCACCAGTAAGTGATGCCAACATTGAAGTGGACATGATAGTCCAAAATGTTGAAGAAGATGGCACAACAGATTTTACGTTTACTGTAAACCGTGTTGATTTAGCGAAAGCTGAAAAAATCTTAAATGAAACTGCCAAAAATATTGGTGCACGCGAAGTTTCAACACGTGACGATATTGTAAAAGTTTCGATTGTTGGTGTGGGTATGCGCTCACACGCTGGTGTAGCAAGCAAGATGTTTACTGCCCTCGCAGACGAAGGCATTAATATCCTTATGATCTCAACATCTGAAATTAAGGTGTCTGTCATCATTGATGAGAAATATCTTGAACTTGCAGTTCGTTGCCTACATACCGCTTTTGGTTTAGATCGCGAACACGGTGAAAGCAGCGCCCGCGCTTAATTTTACCAACCGGTCAAGAATTCATTAAAAAATGTTTACTTGTCCGACAATAATCAAAGAAAACACAGAGCCGCTATAGTTTTTTTTATAGCGGCTCTGTTATATTAAACGGAAAGTTTTTTGGCAGAGATTATCAAAATATGACTTTGTTCTCATATTTCTGTTAGAATCTGACTGAAAACTGAGGTTGAGCTTTTTATTTGGGTACCAATATTGCAGTTTTAAGCGTTTAGCAAGGAGATAAACATGCTGATTCTGACCCGCCGTGTCGGGGAAACATTAATGATTGGGGATCAAGTCAGTGTTACTGTGCTTGGCGTCAAAGGAAACCAGGTTCGAATTGGTGTGAATGCGCCAAAAGAGGTTTCTGTTCATCGCGAAGAAATTTATCAACGTATTCAACATGAACGTGCAATGCATGAACACCTTCAACATCTTGATCAAGATTATCAAGTTTCATATGAAGATGATAATTATGCACAGAAAAACTTCAATCGTTAGTATGAAGTTATTCTCTCCCTAATTAAAGCGACTTTATAGTCGCTTTAAATTTTTTGGGAGTATATAAATTTATAGCCCTAATGCACGTTTTACAGGTGCATAACTACGACGATGCTGATCGATTACACCGTGAGCTGCAATCGCTTCAAAATGCGCTTTAGTTGGATAACCCTTATGTTTGGCAAAACCAAATAATGGATATTGCTGATCTAATTCTGCCATTTGTCGATCACGTGTGACTTTTGCCAAGATACTAGCTGCACTAATCTCGGCATGGCTCGCATCTCCTCCAACAATCGCTTCACAAGGAATAATGATGCCTTTTGGAATTTGGTTGCCATCTACAATGACTTTTTGAGGCTGTGTTTTTAGACCATCCACTGCACGTTGCATAGCCAAAAAAGTTGCTTGCAAGATATTCAGCTCATCAATCTCTGCATGGGTAGCTTCTGCTATTGACCATGCCAAAGCTTTTTCCTGAATTTCGATAAACAACTTTTCACGTTTCTTTTCAGTTAATTTTTTAGAATCGTTTAATCCTAAAATTGGATTGTTCGGATCTAAAATAACAGCTGCAGCAACAACTGAACCCACTAGTGGGCCTCGCCCCGCCTCATCTACGCCTGCAACAAACATGTATACTCCAATAAAAAAAGAGGCCGATCAATATGAGTCAGCCTTCTTTGAAACTCAAATTATTAATTACTTTTGCAAAGCTTCTGCTACACAAGCGTTTACAGTATTAGAGACAACCTGATTTACAACTGTTGCACGTGCCGCAGGGTCAAGTGCAGCAGTAGCCAAATCAACTGCTGTAACACTGTTTGGTGCCTTTTCACTTACGCAACCACAAACATTAGTTTGAATACTATCACGTTGTTCAGCAGTCATAAGCTTGGTTGCTGTTTTCCATGCAGCAACATTATTAATTTCTGTAATACATTTCGCGTTTACAGCCACTTTTAATGCAGTCATGCCTAACTGTTGAGTTGCTGTTTCTGTAGAACCTGCACCAGGCGTGGTCGCACATGCCGTTAAAGCTAAAACAACTGGTGCCATAGCAAGCATCAATTTTTTCATCATTTTTTCCTTTGATCGAACGTAAGCAGCGCGTATTTTGCCTAAACTTGTGCTTAGAAGAAACAAATAAATTGATGCATTTGTGCAATCTAACTCTGTTATTTTCCAACTCAAGTTGACTATGTTTCTTCAATTAAAGCGTTCTGTTTATAGCACGCTCCGTTACGAGAACAACATTTCTCAAAATCAACCCTTTCTCATAAAATCTAGCATTAAAATGACAAAAAAATAGGGTCTTTTATGCCTGCCTCATCCTCTCAATACTACACCCGTACTGCACAGATTCTGCATTGGGTCATGGCAATCATTTTCATTACCGCTTGGGTAATTGGCTTTTATAGTGGAAACTTTTTAAGTTACGATGCTGATGGTAGCTTTAAAGGTGATGTCATTACACTACATAAAAACATTGCCACAACCATTATTTTTCTAGTAGTTATTCGCCTTTTCTGGCGTTACACCCACCCAGCCCCACAGCTCCCTGACACCATGTCACCCACTATGAAAACCCTAGCTCACATCGGACATTTATTGCTTTATGTGATTTTAGTGGCTTTACCTGTGACAGGATGTTTATTTAGCTGGAGTGCTGGTCATCCTGCCCCTGTTTTATATTTATTTGAAATTCCACGTTTAGTACAAGATAACCCCGAGATATTAGCGATTGTTAAACCATTACATATTTATATTTCGTGGTTTGCAGGTTTACTTATTGTTGGGCATGTTCTGGCAGCTTTAAAACATCACTTTGTGGATAAAGACAATGTTTTAAACAGTATGACCAAACAGCCTAAATAAATTCTATGTTAAAAAAACCGCCTATCACAGGCGGTTTTTTTATTTAGATTTTTTGGATTTCTGAAATCCACTTTTGCTTCTCTTCATCTGAGATGAAAGAGGCTTCAAAAGAGTTAATTGCGAGTTGCTTCAACTCATCATTACTTAAATCTAAGGCCTGCTGAATAGCAATAAAGTTATCATTCATATAACCGCCAAAATATGAAGGATCATCCGAGTTAACAGTCACATGTACGCCTTTTTGTAAAAGACGGCGGATGTTGTGATCTTTCATATCCTTAACGACACATAGCTTTAAGTTACTTAAAGGACAAACCGTTAATGGCATTTTTTCGTTAATTAGACGAGCCATTAATTGTTCGTCTTCTTCAGAACGCACGCCGTGATCAATACGGTTTACTTTGAGCAAGTCTAAAGCTTCCCATACATATTCAGGTGGGCCTTCTTCGCCTGCGTGAGCCACGATTAAGAATCCTTCCTCACGTGCCTTAGCAAAAACACGTTCAAACTTAGCTGGTGGATGGCCTACTTCACTTGAATCAAGTCCAACAGCAATGATGTCTTCTTTAAACGGTAAAGCTTGCTCAAGTGTTTCAAATGCAGCTTCTTCGCTTAAATGACGCAAGAAACACATAATAAGCTGAGAGCTAATACCAAATTTGGTTTTTGCGTCAGCACATGCACGTTTAAGCCCATTGATCACCGTTGCAAACGCAATACCACGGTCGGTATGAGTTTGCGGGTCGAAGAACATTTCTGTATGAACGACACGATCTTCTGCACATTTCTCAAAATATGCCCATGCTAAATCATAAAAATCTTGCTCATGAACAAGAACATTTGCACCAGCATAGTAAATATCTAAAAATGATTGAAGATTATGAAAGTTATAAGCTTGCTTTACTTCTTCAACAGATTTGTAAGGAATCTGAATCTGATTACGCTGTGCAATAGCGAACATTAATTCAGGTTCAAACGTCCCTTCAATATGCACATGCAACTCGGCTTTTGGTAAGGCCTGAATCAGCTCGACTTGATTCATATTAACTCCACATCTAAAGAAAAAAGGGTGTGGTAAGCACACCCTTCTATAATTTCCTTCTTATATCTCTATCACTAAAATAGTTCTAGAAGAAAATTATGAAAAATCATATTAACCGCCAAAAGCGATAAATTTAAATACCCAAAGAGCAGCAATAATCCATACCATGTATGGAACAGTTTTTGCCTTACCTGTGAATAATTTAACTAATGCATAGCTGATGAAGCCCATAGCAATACCATCTGCAATTGAGTACGCAAATGGCATAAATACAATCGTTAAAAAGGCTGGAACACCTTCTGTAATATCATCCCAATCAATGTGCGTGATCCCTTGGATCATGAGTACACCAATGAACAATAAAGCTGGAGCTGTTGCAAAACCTGGCACAGATTGAGCAAGAGGTGCCAAGAATAAACAGCAAATAAATAAGAAAGCGACCACTACTGCAGTTAAACCTGTACGTCCACCTGCTGCTACACCTGAAGCCGATTCAATATATGGCGTGGTTGATGATGTACCTAATGCTGCACCAGCAACAATTGCAGTAGAGTCAGCAAATAGTGCTTTTTTCAAACGTGGCAATTTGCCATCTTTTAAAAGGCCCGCACGGTGTGAAACACCTACCAAAGTACCCGTACTGTCAAACAAGTCAACAATAAAGAATACGAAGATCACACCCACCATACTTGCGGTAAACAGACCTTTAAAGTCCATTTGCATAAATGTTGGTGCAATTGAAGGAATCTGCCCTACTACACCTTTAAATTCATTTAAACCTAAAGCAGTCGCAATTGCTGTCACCACTAAAATACTAATAATGATGGCACCACGGACTTTAAGCTGATGTAAAACAACAATAAGTAAAAAGCCAAATAAAGCCAGTAGTACAGTAGGCTGTTTAATATCGCCCAAACCCACTAATGTTGCTTTATTTGCAACAATAATTCCGGCATTTTTTAACGCAATAAGCGCCAGGAATAAGCCAATACCACCACCTATCGCAAATTTAAGCGACATTGGAATTGCATTAACAATCGCTTCACGAACTTTAAAGAAGCTGATTGCAAGAAATACAACGCCTGAAACAAAAACAGCAGCTAAAGCTGTCTGCCATGGCACCCCCATACCCATACATACCGAATAGGTAAAATAAGCATTAAGCCCCATACCCGGTGCTAAGGCAATTGGATAATTGGCAATAATACCCATCACTAAACAACCGATTGCTGCTGCCAAACAGGTCGCAACGAATACGGCGCCATGATCCATGCCGGTTTCAGATAAAATGAGTGGATTGACAATGATGATGTAACACATCGTTAAAAACGTAGTTACACCAGCAAGAACTTCTGTTCGAAACGTGGTTTTATTGTCGCTTAACTTAAATAAACGCTCTAACCAGCCTGCCGAAGAATTGGGCGCCGCCATAAGTAGCCTCTATGCAAAATCTGAGCTGTGGAATATGTACTTCTATGTAGGTATCTGAGCAATCTTGTTTTTCTGATCAGATCTCTAGACAAAAATCTTCAATAGACGAAGCAACAAATATGCCACTCATTCGATTTCTGCTGTCATACACAGAAAATAGCCACAGCCCCTCTTGAAACACAAAAAAGCTGCATAACCCCTATGCAGCTTTTTTACTATACGTTCAATAAGTTTAACAGATTCAAAAGCAACATGATCAAAATTTATGAAAAGATATGATCAATGGCACAGTTTTTAAAGCAAATAATAATGACTACTTTGCTTAGAAAAACACTTTTTTATCGCTGATATATTTTTGCAAATTATATGAAGCTAAATTGCTATGACTAATACGATTAGGATTGCGCTCAATTGTTTGCAAATTTTTTTCAGCTTCCTGAATAATCCTCATGAGCTCTTGATGTCTTTTATTTTGGGTATCTAAATACGCCCAGTACCCTAGTACAAACACGATACTCACACACAACACTATTAATACTTTATTGATCATTATTATTATCTCTATGTTTTTAATGTTAATGATCTTAACAAAAAATAACCAGTTTGTGAATATTTTCACATTTATTTACAATAATTATTAATCACTCAAAATATTGATATAAAAAATGTTTTCTAATTTGCAATTTTAAAAAAGAGTAAAAATAATACTTTTCACTTAAAAATTCATTTTTAAAAATAACTATATTTTTTTAATAAAAACTTATATAGCCTTATTCACCTACTTTTATTTTTAAGTATATTTAAATTTATTTTTCAATTTAACTTCATTAAATTATTTGTCGAATTTTAATTCATTGTTCAATCTATTAAATAATAAAAAGCCCATTTCAATAAATTAAAATGGGCTTTTATAAAGTCATTAACCAGCAACTTCTTCAGCTTTAGGTTTTGCCTTTATCAAATCAGCTTCATAAATCACATCATATTCTTCTAACTTTAAATGATGTAAACGTTGTTTAAGCTTTTTTAACGACCATGGCCATGCCGCGAAGTTGCGACCATTTGCATCGAGATAGTAACTTTTACATCCCCCGCTATTGAATACTGTGGTTTGTAGATGTTTTTGTACCAAGTCGTTGTGCTTTTTAATCACTTCTGATTTCACTGAAAGCTTAGCAATACCTTTTGCCTTCATTTGTAGCAAACCATCTATAATATATTGCAGTTGTGCTTCGGCAAGACCAATAAATGAGTCATAGACCAAAACATTTGGCCCAAGCATAAGAAATGCATTAGGTACATTTTCAATATTGGTTCCTAAATAAGCTTCTGGTGAGGAGTCTTTCCAAAGCTCAGCCAAACATTCCCCTTTTTCGTTATGTACACGTTTACCAATAGGGGGATGAGACACTTCAAATCCAGTACCCCAAATAATCACATCAACTTCGTGGCGTTCACCATTGGCAGCAATCACCGTATTGCCTTCGACTTTAACTAGACCATGTGGAATAAGCGTCGTGTTAGGTGCCTGTAACGCTGGATAATAGTTATTGGCAAACAAAATACGCTTACAGCCAATATCGAAATTAGGCGTTACGTTTTTACGCAAGACTGGATCTTTGATTTGCAGCTTTAACAATTGTTTTGCAGCAAAATTGACAGGTTTTAATGCTTTTGGGTTGCGTAGGCCAAAATTAATGACATTTAAAGTACCCGCTACAGCCTGTCGCCAAGTCGCTTGAATAGCTGGGTATTTGGCAATGACAGATTTACTCAACTCGCCCAAGTCCGTATCGGGCTTCGGTAGTACCCAAGGTGCTGTACGTTGGAATACAAACAACTCTTTGGCTTTAGGTTGAATTTGTGGCACAAACTGAATAGCAGATGCACCAGTACCAATTACAGCAATGCGTTTTCCAGTTAAGTCATAGTCATGGTTCCATTTCGCTGAATGGAACATTTCACCAGTAAAGGTATCTAAACCTTCAAGACGTGGTATCTGGGCTTCAGTAATTGGACCTGTAGCAAATAAAACTGTTTTAGCGATATACAAACCAGAGCTTGTCTCTAGCTTCCAGATATTTTTTTGGTTATCCCACTCTGCTTTTAATAATTCGGTATTGAATTCAATTAAGGGCTCAATATCAAACTCACGACTAACATCTTCTAAATAACTTAAAATTTCCGGTTGGCGTGCAAATAAATGGCTCCATTTTGCACTTGGGGCAAAAGAGTAAGAATAAAGTGATGATGGAACATCACAACCACAGCCCGGATAGGTATTTTCACGCCAAGTACCACCGACGCGGCTGGCTTTTTCAATAATTTTAAAATTGGTTAAGCCTGCTTCGTTTAGCTTAATTGCTGCAGCCAAGCCAGAAATACCTGCACCGACAATAAAAGTGTCATAAACATGTGCAACTTCTTGGGTTTTACGTGTGCGTGTATTTGTTCTAGGTTTAGTGACCATAATTTTTCTGCCTATACAAAATTTTATTTAAATAGCTGATACGAAAGCCCAAGGAACTTTGCATATAGGGTTGGAGATGTTCTTTTCATAAGCCAGAATAATTTGGCGTCGATCTGTGGCGTGGTATAGAGCTGCCCTCGATCTAATCGATTCAATGTTAAAGCCGCAACTGCGTCACTGGTTGTCATGGCGTAGTTCGTGAGTGCATGGTCTGCAAGCTTGGAATAACGGCCCGGAATACGACCATTTTTAATGATATTGGTAGGTACCAAAGTTGGGCACAGCACATTCACTTTAATATTGAATTTGCGCAGCTCGGCTGAAAGGGTTTCTGATAATGCCAATACACCGGCTTTCGTTACATTGTAGACACTCATTTCTGGAGCAGCCGTGTACGATGCTGCAGAAGCTACATTAATAATTGCACCGTAACCTAGTTTTTTGAGCTTTGGCACAAATGCATGACAACCATGAATAACACCCCATAGGTTTACATGCATACACCATTTCCAGTCTTCCAAACTCATTTCATCAAATTTGCCGCCTAGCCCTACGCCGGCATTATTAATGATGAGTGTTACTGGATGATCAAGTAACTGTTCTGCTTGATCAGCCAAAGCCTGTACTTGTTCTGCTTGCCCAACATCGCACTGTACAGCAAATGCTTTTTGTCCCAACTGTTCAATTATCTTTACGGTTTCTTCAGCAGCTTCTAAATTAATATCCGCACATACCACGTTGCCACCGCGTTTTGCCAATTCAAGTGCAAAGCTACGGCCAATTCCACTGCCTGCTCCAGTCACCACCGCATATGCATTTCGACTCGGCTGATCTTTCTTACCAAATAGAATCATAGTAAATCCTAAAAAATTTTAGGGAGACGGCAGTAATTTGGGTATTACTGCCGTGACCAACAGCTTTATGAAACTGCACGAACTGGTGGAGTAAATTCCTTCACAAAGTAAGGTGCAATCGCACCGCCCTCGTTCAGTAATTTGTTTTTGTAGTACTCAAGGTATTGAGTCGTATCATGGTCATTTGGATGGAAGTTAGGACGTAAGTAATCAAAAATCTGGCCAATGGTGCTGCCAAATACGCCATCTTTTGGACTAAAAATTAAGTTGACGCCACGACGTGCATCTTTCCAGAATTTTCTGGTTAACAGTTCTTTTGGCTTACGCAGTACGGGTACCAATAAAGTTGCGGTTGGAATAAGCCCTAAAATGGTGATGAAAGCCATTAAAAAGCCGGTTGCACGCAATGGATAGTTACCGTTCAAAATCTGATAGACATCATAAGCAATGTCTTTATGCTCAGATTCTTCAAGCATATGCCACATCCATAACGCACGGCTTTTCGCATCATCGGTATAATAAAAATTCTTTTCATGCTTCATCATGTATTCAGCAAGTACTGCCGTAAAGTGTTCAATCCCCGCCATGAGTGAAAGCTTTAATGGCTGAGGGAATTTTAAAAACACATATTTAAAGAAGTTCTCGCCCAAGAAACGATACAAATCGACCGGATATTCCAGCTCTTTAATTGCATCATTAAACTCATTATGCAATTTTGAATGGATGGCTTCTTGACCGATGAGGGAAGTCACACGCTGTTTTAAAATCGGATCTTGAATAAATTCACGGTGGTGACGCGCTGTTTCAATCACCAGATCTTCACCATAGGTCAAGAAAACCGAAAGCGTGGCAAAGAACAAAGTTGCAAACTGGTTATTGACGTAAAACTCGATATCAATTTCTTTGCCATCAAACCCGATATTTAGATGACGGATTGGGATAGATCCTTTATTTGAAAAGTCTATCTTTTGATACTGAGCTATAACTGATTTAGGAGAAATAACATTTCGGATAGCTTGAGCGACCATTTTCGACACCCTATAAAATTTGTTAAATACAAGACAGCGTCGAATCAAACAGTTAAAGTTGTCTTTAGATTATTTCTTGCAATCTTTAACTGCTCTAGAACAAAAATTTGCTCGAATACATCTGCCTTGCCATGTTTTATGAACTTAAATATTGTTAAGTTCACCAAATCAGATTAAATAGTGCGCTTGATATAACTCTCGAACAAGGACAAAAAAAGCCAACCCACATTGAAACTTTTTGCCAACTTAAATATTTTTGATAATTTCAAATAACTTATATAACCTACTATTATTCATAATGATTTAAATAAAATACATTTGTCCTAAAATGATAAAAATATGGCTTTAAAAGATAACAAATGAAATATTATGCCTACTTCGATAGAAATCTTATTTCAATATTTCAGCGTTCCAAAAATCACACTAAGCTTTCTATTTTCAGAGCTTTATTGCACAAATGAAAACGATAAACTGCATTCAGAGAAAAAAATTGAATGAGGATAATAAATCATGTTTGATATGCGTTTATCTCATGAGCGTGGTGCAGCACATCATGGCTGGTTACAGTCAAAACACACGTTTTCATTTGCAAATTATTGGGACCCGAAACAAGTAGGCTTTTCAGATTTGCTTGTGATTAATGACGATACTGTTGCTCCATCGAAAGGTTTTGGTACTCACCCTCACCGCAACATGGAAATTATTTCTTATGTGCTTGAAGGTGCATTAGAACATAAAGACTCAATGGGTACAGGTTCGGTTATTGTACCTGGTGATATTCAGTTAATGAGTGCAGGCCGTGGTGTTGCTCATAGTGAATTTAACCACTCTGCACAAGAAAACGTGCACTTCTTACAAATTTGGGTTGTTCCAAATGAAGTGAACACCACACCGGGCTATCAACAATTGCATATTTCCGAGGAAGACAAACGCGGTAAATTGCACTTGATGATTTCACCAAAAGGTGGCGAAAAAACTTTGTCGATCAAACAAGATATTAATATTTATTCTGGTCTTTTTGACGGCGAAGAAACAGCAGAATTTGCAATTCCTGAAGGTCGTTATGTTTACCTTCATATAGCAAAAGGCCGTATTGATGTAAATGGTCAAACCTTTACCACAGGTGATGCTGCGCGAATTCGTGATGGAGGCAAGTTATCATTTACTAATGGTGATAATGCTGAAATTCTGATTTTTGATATGCGTCCGGAAGAAGTTCCAACCATGCCATAATCAACAAAACACCTGCATAGTTATATGCAGGTGTTTTTTTATATATTAAAAATTAAAAACTATGAATGGTCTTCCGAGCGTGCCATTTCAGTATTGATATAACTCATGATCATAGTGGTTAACCCTTGCACCATTTCATCAAAACTAATAAATGGGTTAGGTAAAATAAGATGTCTTGCTACGTTAAAAATACCGCTATTTATACAAATGTAAGTAATGACAGGTAAGTTATTAATTTTTAAATATTTAGGATTATGCATCATATATTTCATGATGACTTCCATTAAAGCCTGTTCAATTTTTGGAATATATTTGTCGTATTGCAACTCACCTGCATAACGTAAAACGGTTAAGTAACGGTCATTATTCTTCTTTAATAAATCACTAAATGTATAAAAGATCATTTCGATAACAGGCTCTAACTCCAACTCTAGAATTGTAGGAGTTAACTCTTTAATCATATCGAGAATTTCACTCACAAAGTAGTGATTCATCGCATCATAAATTTCTTCTTTATTTTTAAAATACTCATAAAGTGACCCAACACTCACACCTGCAATTTCTGCAATATGACGTGTAGTGGTACCACTTGGTCCATGCAATGCTACGGCAATAAAACCTGCTTCAATAATAGTATCAACAGTGACTTTGGCTCGTGCCTGACGGGGTTTTCGCGTAGACATATTTTCTTATAAATAATCCGAACATAAGCTCAGGTTAGCATGTAATTTAGCCCTACCCTAATAAAAAAACAAAATCCGAATACTTGTCAAATTTCATGACAAAATTTCTTTAGAGGTATGGCAAAACATAGTTATGAGTTCTTTTATTATTAGGAAATTACTTTTAAAAGAAATTAAAATATTCAAATAAAAATCAATGTATTAATAAAATTTTAAACTAATTTTTTATTTTATTTATACATTAGATTTGAGCTTAAATAAATTGAAAAGTTACCCGAATTGAATCCGAACATAAACTCAGATTAATATGAAAAAATCTAAAAAGAGGTTGATTCATTTTATCAAGTTCGCCTCTTTTTCCGTTATTCAGTCAAATAATCAAACAAATAACGGAGCAACATCACCGTACTCAGTAAGCAGAGAAAACTGCTTTTTGAAAATGGAATTTACAGTGCCCTGTTGGAAATCAAAGCTTTTTGATTTTCAACAACATCGCACTATCACTGATTAATCTGAAGGTGTCGCCATGATCTCGACCACAGTTAAAAAATCACTAAATAAAATTAAATTTTACCGTGAAATCGAGTTACCAGATTTTGCCAGTAAAAAATCTATCCCAATCCGTCATTTAAATATTGGTTTTGATGGAAAAGAAATTGATGTCAGATTCTATATGGACAATCAATTTGCGACGATTTTTTTTGCTACGCTTTCAGTATTTCTAACCTATGGTGAAGATTTGGTGATTGAAACTGCTCGTCACCACCGCGAATTTATTCAAGACCCCGTGTTAAAGCAACGCGTTACCTCCCTCATTGGTCAAGAAGCCATCCATTCAAAATTGCACAATGAATATAACGATGCGCTTAAAGATGTTGAGTATCCTGTCGATTTATATCGTTTCTTAGGCGAGAACTTCTTTAAATATGTATTTTTAAAATTTCCACAACCGCTTAAATTATCGATGATGGCTGGTATTGAGCATTTTACAGCGGTACTTGCCGAATACATGATGAAACATGAGAAGAACTTTTACTATTCAGACGATGCCAAAAGCCGTGCACTATGGATGTGGCATATGCTTGAAGAATCTGAGCATAAAGATATTGCCTATGATGTTTATCAATTACTCAATGGTAGCTACCCACTACGAGCTTCTGGCTTCTTCTTAGCTTTCTTTACTATTTTAGGTTTAATCCCTGCAACTACCTTGTTTATTCCTGTTTTAAGAAAACCACAGGAAATGCTGACTAGAAAATTCTGGAAAGATGCTCGCCGTGGTGTGGGACTTATCTTTGGTCCAAAAGATGGCGTATTCGGTAGCACGATTGGCCAAATTTTCGATTACTTACGCCCTGACTTCCACCCAAATGATCATGACACCACTGAATATCTAGAGTACTACAAAGACAAATTACTGAACGAAGGAGGTGCAATTGCGCCTTACTTTGTGAAGGAATTTACTCCGCCTGTACGCTTATCTTAACTGGCTTGCAACCAGTCACTCAATGGCTGGTTTTCCTTAAATCTATTTCGGGATGAATCATGATTTTATTTGGTAAAAAGAAAGTTAAACCAAGCCAAAAAGCTTATGCCGTTGTGACTGGCGCAGGCAGTGGAATTGGACGGAGTTTTGCACTTGAACTGGCAAAACGTGGTGGTAGCGTAGTGTGTGCAGATATTAATTTAGAAGCCGCAGAAGAAACGGTAAAGCTTCTTGAACAAGAAGGCGCAAAAGCTTTTGCCATGCGCTGCGATGTGGGTAATGCAGAACAAGTGAACCACCTAGCTGAAACTGCTGAAATTTTACTTGGTCACCCTGTGACCCTTGTCATTAATAATGCAGGTGTGGGATTAGGCGGTAAGTTTGACGAACTCAGTCTAGAAGACTGGAACTGGGTCATGAATATTAACCTTTGGGGTGTTATTCATGGTTGCCATGCATTTGTACCAAAGTTTAAAAAGTTAGGTTACGGCGCGATTATTAATGTGGCTTCGGCGGCATCTTACACTGCTGCTCCAGAAATGACTGCTTATAACGTAACGAAAGCGGGTGTGCGTGCGCTATCTGAAACACTTTCGGCCGAACTTCGTAAATTTAACATTAAAGTCAATGTGCTCTGCCCAACTTTGGTACCCACCAATATCATTAAAAATGGTCGTATTCCAGGTCGCTATTCCAAGCTTGCAGACCATGCACTCATGAACTATGCACTCACCACAAGTGATGATGTCGCCAAACTCACACTTAACCGTCTTGATCAGGATGAGCTTTATACCATTCCTCAAATCGACGCGAAGTTGTTCTGGCTCATGAAACGTGCATCTCCAAGCTTGTATACCAAGTTCCTTGGTACCTCTTACAAATTATTTAAATAAGAAATTTTATAGGTAGTACCCATATGACTGCTCAAATGAAAACAAATGCATCAGCAAAAAAAGCTGTCAATTCACCTAGCCATATTTACGATACCTTTATTGTGGGTGCCGGAATTTCCGGTATTGCCGCAGCAATTCGTCTCGACCAAGTGGGCTATACCAACTACAAAATTATTGAAAAAGCAGCACGTGTAGGTGGTACTTGGCGTGAAAACACCTATCCAGGCTGTGGCTGCGATGTACCTTCAGCTCTGTATTCTTACTCGTTTGCCCCAAGTGCAAAATGGAGTCACTTATTTGCACGCCAACCGGAAATTTTAAGTTACTTAGAAGATGTAAGTCGTGAGTTTAATATCACGTCTAAAATTGAGTTTAACAACGAACTGCTCAATGCTGCTTGGGACGAAACACGCCATTTATGGGTACTTGATACAACTAGTGGTCAATATCTATCGCGAACTGTTATTTTTGCAACAGGCCCAATTACCGAAGCACAAATTCCACGTCTTGAAGGTTTAGATACCTTTACTGGTGAAATGTTCCATTCAGCGAAATGGAACCATGACTATGACTTAACTGGAAAACGCATTGCTGTAATTGGTACAGGTGCATCTGCCATTCAGTTTGTGCCACAAATTCAACCCAAAGCAAAAGAGCTATTTGTGTTCCAACGTACAGCACCTTGGGTACTACCAAAACCAGATACCGACTTGGGCGAGTTGAGTAAATCCGTCATTGCCAAATATCCAGCGATTCAGGCAAGCTGGCGTAAAAGTGTAGCGCTAACGCTCAATGCAATTAACTTTGGTTTACGTAACCCACTTGCGCTAAAACCAGTAAATGTACTCGGCAAGCAATTACTTAAACTTCAAATTGCAGACCCTGAGTTACGTAAAAACGTAACGCCTAATTTTGATATTGGTTGTAAACGTATTTTGTTTGCTAACAATTACTACCCTGCACTACAAGCACCGAATACCACGCTTATTCCACATGGTTTAGTGAAGGTTGAAGGAAATACGGTGATTGCTGCCAATGGTGAACGCCACGAAGTTGATGTGATTATTTGGGGCACCGGGTTTGAAGTATCTCCCCCGCCAATCGGTAAACGTGTGTTTAATGAAAAAGGACAACGTTTAAATGATTTATGGAAAAACACTTCACCAGAAGCTTACTTAGGAACCAACATTGAAAATGTACCAAATGCATTCTTAGTTTTGGGACCAAACGTACTGGTTTATGACTCGTTTATTGGCTTGGCAGAAGCACAGCTCGACTATATTGTAGATGGTTTGCTAAAAATTAAAAACAAAGGGATTAGCAAACTAAACGTTAAGTCTGATGTAATTAAAAAGCACAACGACTTGGTGCAAAAGCATCTTCAAACCACTGTATTCAATAGTGGTGGCTGTAAGAGTTATTACCTTGATGCTAACGGTCGCAACTTTGCAGCATGGCCGTGGTCATTGAAAAAGCTTAAACAACGTTTGAAAAAACTAGATTTGAAGGATTATGAAGTTACATATCAAATGTCAAAGACACATTAATTTGTAAATTTGACCAAATCAGTTGTAAGGAATGGGCAGTGTATTTTAGATTTTCATGAAATACACTGCCTTCTTCATTCAATCTTCAAGAAATAAAAGAACAGGTTAAAGATGAAAGAAGGTCAATCAAGCCGTACTGCCGAAGCCGCTGCTGCTTTACGTGCGAATCACTTTAAAAATACGACAAACCCTGTATTTTCAGATCCCTATGCTTTTGAAATGACCAGTAAAGGTTGGAAAAAGCTTTTATCTACACCACTCATTGTTAAATTAATGAATTCACCCATTTTAAACCGTACCTTAGGTTTATTGAGTGGGCAGGTGGTGGGCCGATCACGTTATGCTGAAGATTTACTTAATCAGGCTGTTCAACACCATATTGAGCAATATGTTTTGGTTGGGGCGGGTTTAGACTCTTTTGTATTACGTGAGTCACAACATTACCCAACTTTAAAAATTTTTGAAGTGGACCATCCTGATACTCAAGCTGCGAAACAATCCAAACTCAAAAAACTAGGAAATATTCCTACTACTGTTGAATTTGTTGCTATTAACTTTGAAAAAGAATCTATTTCTGAGGCGCTTGCCAGAAGTCGATATCTGCAACAGATACCTGCTTTTTTTTCTTGGTTGGGTACTACTCATTATTTAAAACCGGATACTACACTGCAAACTTTAAAAAGTATTGCTGAGTTTGCTGCAAACGATAGCGAAGTGGTACTCGACTATTCGACCGATTTTCAGGAGCTAAACGGTATTGAGCGTCTTGGGAGTATAGGTGTTGCACAGTTTACCCATTTACTGAAAGAACCTTTATTAGGCCAATTTAAACCTTCAGATTTACACAAAGCTGTAGAAAACATGGGCTTTGAAGTGGTCGAAGACCTATCAGGTGAAGCTATTACTGAACGTTATTTTTATAAGCGTGCCGATAATATACGCCATACATCAGCGACGCGCTTATTACATTTGCGTTTGAAAAAATAAAGATACTTGGATTATTGGTTATTTAATCGCATGGCATGAGGTGTTTTCCCATGCCATCTTTTATAAGCATGAATAAAGCTGGCAGGCTCTGCATAACCTAACCATTCGGCAATTTGCTCAACCGAAGCTTTTGGTAACGCCAAATATTGCTCTGCTAGAACTTGCCTGACCTCTTCACGAATTTGGATAAAAGTCATTCCTTCAGCTGACAAGTGACGGCGCAGGGTTCTTGTATTTAAATGCAGTCGATCAGCCACTATATCCATAGATGGCATTTCCCCACGCGTACTCATTAGCTGTTGTTGCACTAAGTTTGTAAATTTATTTTGTGATTGGCGTTTTTCTAATATTTGACGACATTGTTTTTCGGCTGTATGTAAAACTAGATCATTTGCCATAAGTAGCTTCTGGTCTACTTTTTGCGGATCAAGGATCACAAAACTTTTAGCTGCGCCAAATTCCGGCATAACCCCAAATAAATTCCGATAAGGCTCTGCATCGCCTTTAGGTTGAAAAGAAAAAGCCAAATATTGGCAAAAATTATCCTGCACCAAATCTCGCTGTACCGTAATGAGTGCAGCCGCATCGCGTTCAATAATGAATTGACGCACTGAAGATGGGATATCTTGTTCATCAATTTCGATACAGATTCCTTGCGGTGTATCCGACACCTCAAAGCGAGTAAAAGCAAAAGTTAAAGTGAAATAGGTTAAAGCCAAATCTAGTGCTTCGCGAATGCTGGCGCTACTCATCAGAGCCATGCCTAACGGCCCAAATGTGGTGAAATGATAGCGTGTGCCCACTTCTAAGCCTAATGTTGGTCTGTCTCCTAGTTGCTCAACCAAGTTATGAATCAACTGTAATTCCTGATGGCCTGTCACCACCATATTAGGATCAAGTAATTGTTGTTGGCTAAGTCCAGTCCCTTGCAAAATTGTCTGATAAGAAATGCCTGATTCCATCGCGAAATCAGCCATTAACCGAACACTATGTACACTGCGTTCAAATGCCCATGCATACTTCACTGTATCGCTCAGAATGTCCTCGAATCACAATATTTTGTCCTCATCCATCCTCTAAATCAAGTTAATAAACGTCTATTCTGCATACAGGAAATTGCGATTTTTTCGCTCACTGTTTTTAAGGATTTTAGAGCAGCCTATGTTTAATTCGTCGTCTAATTCAAATAAAAATGTACGCATCGCCATTATTGGCACTGGCTTTGGTGGTCTAGGACTTGCCATTCGTCTCAAACAAGCAGGTTTTGAACAATTTACTCTATTTGAAAAAGCTGCCGATGTAGGTGGTGTCTGGCGTGACAATACTTATCCGGGTGCTGCATGTGATGTGCCATCACATCTTTATTCTTTTTCTTTTGAACAGGAACTTGGTTGGAAAAATCGCTACGGGACCTCTCAAGAGATTTATCAATATTTGCGTCACTGTGCCGATAAATATGATCTTCGCCCGCACACCAAATTTAATACTGAAATAGCCAGCGCCGAATTTGATGCACTGCAAGGTGTATGGCACATCCAAAGTACAACTGGTGAACAGTTTGAAGCAGAATTTTTAGTGGGCGCGGTAGGCCAGCTCAACCGCCCTGCCTATCCAAAACTTAAAGGCATTGAAAACTTTAAGGGTAAGGCATTTCACTCAGCGCGTTGGGACCATGACTATGACTTAACTGGTAAACGTGTTGCAGTCATTGGCACAGGCGCAAGTGCGATTCAGTTTGTACCTGAAATTGCAAAACAAGTGGCTCACCTAGACGTTTATCAACGCTCAGCGCCTTATGTTATTCCAAAACCGGATCGGGTTTACCAACCTTTAGAGAAAAAAGCTTTCCGTAAACTGCCGATCTTGCAAAGTCTAGACCGTGCCTTGCAATATGGTCATCATGAAATTCGCCTACTTGCTTTTACAACTTCACTTAATGAAATGCCTTTGGTGGAATACATATTCCAGCGCCACATTCGAAAAGTTGTTAAAGATGGGAAGTTACGCCACCGCTTAATGCCGGACTATCCAATTGGTTGTAAACGTATTTTAATCTCTAACCACTGGTATGAAACGCTGACCCAACCTCATGTTGATGTGATTGATACAGGCATTCAAGAAATTACTGAACATGGCATTTTAGACACGGAAAGAAAGCTGCGTGAAGTTGATGCCATTATTTACGGTACAGGTTTTACGGCGACTGAATTTATGGCGCCAATGCAAATTACTGGACTTGATGGGCGTACATTAAAAGACACATGGAAAGATGGTGCTGAGGCTTATTTAGGCCTAACAGTAAACGGATTCCCTAACTTCTTTATGTTGTATGGACCAAATACCAACCTCGGGCATAACTCAATCGTCTATATGATTGAAAGTCAGGTGAATTATATTTTAGATGCACTGCGCACTACTTTGAAAAATAACCTGCTGTTCACCAACATTCGTGCCGAAATTCAACACGAGTTTAATCAAAATATTCAGGAAAAAATGAAAAAAACGGTGTGGGCGCAAGGCTGTACCAGTTGGTATCAAACTGCTGATGGCAAAAATACCAATAACTGGCCAGGTTTTACCCTTGAATACCGCCAACGCACTCGTCGCTTTGACATTGAAAACTACACGCAGGTTTCGGCTATTTCTTAAACAAGCTTCACCATAGGAAATGAGAAAAATAAACGGAGAATTTTATGAAGTCTTTTAAAAATAAAGTCGCAGCTGTGACAGGTGCGGGTTCAGGTATTGGACAAGCAATTGCAATCGCCCTCGCCAAACAAGGCTGTCATCTGGCACTTTCTGATATTAGTGAAGCCGGGTTAGCCAAAACAGTCGAGCTGTTGGCACCCTATTCTGTCAAAGTCTCCACTCAAAAAGTTGATGTGGCTAAGCGTGATGAAGTTGCAACTTGGGCAAAGGCAGTAGTAGATGAACATGGCCAAGTTAACCTGATTTTTAATAACGCTGGTGTCGCAATTGGTAGTACGGCTGAAGGTGTGAGCTACGAAGACCTTGAATGGCTCATTGGTATTAATTTTTGGGGCGTGGTTTATGGCACCAAAGAGTTTTTACCTTACTTAAAGCAAAGTGGTGATGGGCATATTATTAATATTTCCAGTATGTTTGGCTTAACAGCTCAACCGACCCAAAGTGCTTATAACGCAAGTAAATTTGCCGTTCGTGGTTTTACTGAATCCTTGCGCCAAGAACTTGATATGCAAAATGCTGGTGTGAGCGCGACTTGTGTGCATCCGGGTGGTATTCGCACCAATATTGCCAAAGCTGCACGTATGAATAATAGCGTCCAGTCTTTAGGAATGGACCCGCTAAAAAGCCAAGATGCTTTCGATAAATTACTTCGCACCCCTGCTGATGATGCAGCTCAGCAAATTTTGGAAGCTGTTCGTAAGGACCGTCGCCGTTTACTTATTGGAGCCGATGCAAAAGCCGTTGATGTAATTCAGCGTATTCTGCCGCAAGGCTACCAAAAGATCTTTGCAGCCGCGACCGCTTGGCAAACTCGCCTACTCAACAAATCAGCAAAATAAAAATAGTGGTCAGCATACTCTTGATTTTCAGAGATGCTGACTAATCTCACCTGCTTAGTATGAGTGCTTATCATGAAGCAACTTCTCGCATGGACCATTCGTACCACACTACGCCCGGCTTTATCTCCTAAAACGCCAGTGAAATTACAACGTTTTTGTAGCGATGCGGCCAGTGCTATTGTGCTTGGGCCACGTGGTTATCAAACTAAAAAGCAAAATATTGCTCAAGTACCGACAGTTCATATTCAGCCTAAAACGACCAAATCAGGGCTCGGCATTTTGTATTTGCATGGCGGTGGCTATGTAGTAGGCAGCTCAAAAAGTCACACAAAGCTTGCGGCTCAGATCGGGCAAGCAGCTCAGGCACAAGTCTGGTTAGCTGAATATCGCCTAGCCCCAGAACATCCAAGCCCTGCTGCTATTGAAGATAGCATTGCAGTCTATAAAGCTTTACTTGCTCAAGGACAAGATCCGAAAAAACTTGTAATTGCTGGTGACTCTGCCGGTGGCGGCCTGAGCTTAAGTACCGTTATTGCGCTAAGGAACGCAGGTTTACCTCTACCAGCGGCATTAGTTTTACTTTCACCTTGGGTTGACTTAAGTCTTTCAGGAAGCACGCTAAAAACTCATGCTGCTCAAGATGCAATGCTCTCAGAAAACTGGTTAGTTTGGTGTGCAAAAAACTATTGCGGCCAAAAATCGGCAACCGATCCGACCTGCTCCCCACTTTATGCTGACTTAACCGGATTACCACCGGTTCTGATCCATGTTGGTACCGAAGAAGTTTTATTAGATGATGCGAAACGTCTTGCAGAACAAGCCGAGAAATGCGGTATTCCGACCACATTTAAGATTTATGACAAAGTCGGGCACGTTTTTCAATTCCATGCAGGTATACTAAAAGAATCCGATGACTCAATTAAGCGCATTGGACAATTCATTGATAAACACATGCAGTCAATATAAAAAATATCACTAGACAGGAGCCTTTGGCATGGCATCAAACAATTATGACTATGATTATCTCATCATTGGTTCAGGCTTTGGCGGTAGTGTTTCTGCCTGCCGTCTCACCGAAAAAGGCTACTCAGTTGCTGTAATGGAAATGGGGCGTCGTTGGAAAGCTGAAGATTTTGCTAAAAATAACTGGAACACACGCCGCTGGATCTGGCGTCCGGGTATGAAACTTTTTGGTTATTTCAATATGCGGTTTTTTCGCCATGTCACTATTATTTGCGGTAATGCCGTAGGCGGTGGCTCAATTACCTATGCCAATACCCTGCTCGTCCCACCCGAACACATTTGGGATGAAGGCACTTGGGCAGATGCTGCAGACTGGAAAAATGAAATGCCGCAGCACTATGCCGAAGCAGAACGTATGCTTGGAGTGACTGATAATAAAATTCTGGGCCCTGCAGATCACATGTTAAAGAAAATGGGTGAAGCGGTAGGTGTAGGCCATACCTTTAAACCGACTCGTGTTGCAACCTTTTTTCCTCCTGAAGGTGAAGAAGGTGGAAAGACTTATCCAGACCCTTATTTTAACGGTGAAGGACCAGATCGTGGCACCTGTACAGCATGTGGTGGCTGTATGACAGGTTGTAAACACAATGCAAAAAATACTTTAGATAAAAATTATTTGTACTTTGCCGAAAAAAATGGCGCCAAGGTTTATGAAGAAACCAAAGTGGTTGATGTTAAACCGCTCAATGGCAAAGTCGATGGTAGTGATGGTTATGAAGTCACGACTGAATGCTCAAGCTCATGGTTTAACAAACAACGTCGTACTTGGCGGGTTCGTAACGTAATTTTCTCGGCATCTTCTTTAGGTACCCAAGAAATGCTATTCCGCTTAAAACAATCTGGTTCTCTACCAAATATTTCTGATGATTTGGGTAATCGGGTACGTACCAATGCGGAGTCTATCTTAGGGGTTCGTTTCTTTGATAAAGATGTCGATATGAGTAAGGGCGTTGCAATTGGTTCAAGCATCTATATTGACCATGATACTCATATTGAAGCGACTCGCTACCAAAGTGGTTCCGATGCTATGGGCCTCATGTGTACGTATATGGCAAAAGGTAAACCAGGTTGGACACGTATTTTTTATTGGTTATGGGTCCTCATTAGCCATCCACTTATATTCTTACGTATGAGCAACCCTGTTGGTTTTGCACGTCAAACCTTAATTTTCTTAGTAATGCAAACTGCCGATGCTTCAATTAACATGCGTTTAAAACGCAATTGGTTCTGGCCTTTTGGCAAGGTTTTGTCGAGTGAAGGAAAAAAGCTTCCTGTTTATATTCCACAAGCCAATACCTTTACTGAAAAAGTCGCCAAAATGTTTAATGGTCATCCAATAACGACCATTACCGAAATTTTATTTAATGTGCCTTTTACTGCCCACTGTATGGGTGGTTGCGCAATTGCTTCAAGTCCAGAGCGTGGCGTGGTAGATGGACAAAACCGTGTCTTTAACTATAAAAATTTATATGTTGTAGATGGTTCAATGTTAGGTGCCAATTTGGGCGTTAACCCAAGTCTTACCATTACAGCTCTTGCAGAACGTGCAATGTCTTATATTCCAGCTAAACATACTTTAGATGAGCAGCAAGATCACAGAGTAGAAACTGTAGAGCTAACAAAAGCTTCTGCTTAAACCAGCAAGTTGTTTTATAAAAAAAGCCTATTTAAAAATAGGCTTTTTTCTTTCACTTTTTAAATTACATCGCCACGGCTTTAGCGCGAGCTGCATGCAATTTTTTATAGCTCTCGATCAGACGTAAATGACGATCAAGTCCTTCTAGTTTCATGCTTGTTGGTGTTAAACCATAGAAACGAACACTACCCTCTACAGAACCTAGTACCGCATCCATTCGCGTGTCACCAAACATACGGCGGAAATTAGTCAAGTAGTCTTCAAGCTCGAGTTCTTCATCTAACATCACTTCAAGCACCACGTTCATGCACTGATAGAACAAGCCACGCTCAACGGTGTTGGTGTTATATTGCAAGTAAGTTTCGACAAGCTCTTTTGCTTCTTCAAACTGTTGTAAAGCAACATAAATCAGCAATTTCAGCTCTAAGATTGTGAGCTGTCCCCAAACTGTATTGTCATCAAATTCAATGCCAATGAGTGTGGTGATTTCAGTGTAGTCGTCTAGCTCGCATTCTTCTAAACGCTCAACCAATGCCTCAAGCTGTTCATCATCCAAACGATGCAGATTTAAAATATCTTCACGGAATGAAAGTGCTTTATTGGTATTATCCCAAATCAAATCTTCAACTAGATAAATTTCTGAGTAATCCGGTACTAAAATACGGCAAGCGGTCGCACCTAAGTGCTCATAGACTGCCATATACACTTCTTTGCCCATCTCTTCGAGAATGCCGAACAATGTTGCAGCTTCTTCTGCGTTCGACTCTTCGCCTTCACCAGAGAAATCCCATTCAACAAAGTCATAGTCAGATTTAGAACTGAAGAAGCGCCAAGATACCAAACCGCTTGAGTCAATAAAGTGCTCAACAAAGTTGTTTGGCTCAGTAACCGCATTACTTTGGAAAGTCGGTTGAGGTAAATCATTTAAGCCTTCAAAACTACGACCTTGAAGTAATTCAGTCAGACTACGTTCCAATGCAACTTCAAAACTTGGATGTGCTCCGAAAGATGCAAACACCCCACCCGTACGTGGGTTCATTAAAGTTACACACATTACAGGGAACTGGCCACCTAGTGATGCATCTTTAACTAATACAGGGAAGCCTTGCTCTTCTAGACCTTTAATACCAGCAACAATACTTGGGTATTTTGCTAATACTTCTTCAGGAACATCTGGAAGTGCAATTTCACCTTCTAAAATTTCACGTTTAACAGCACGTTCAAAAATTTCTGACAAGCATTGAACTTGGGCTTCTGCCAAAGTGTTGCCCGCACTCATACCATTACTTAAGTACAAATTTTCAATTAAATTTGATGGGAAATATACAACTTCATCGTCAGACTGGCGTACAAAAGGTAACGAGCAAATGCCGCGCTCTACGTTGCCTGAGTTGGTGTCATATAAATGTGTGCCAAGTAACTCATCATCCGGGTTATAAATCTCAAGACAGTATTCATCTAAGATTTCTTTAGGTAATTCACCATTTGGACCCGGTTTAAACCATTTTTCATCTGGATAATGCACAAATTCAGCATTGGCAATTTCTTCACCCCAGAACTGGTCGTTATAGAAGAAGTTACAGTTTAAACGCTCAATAAACTCGCCCAATGCAGATGCCAAAGCACTTTCTTTAGTTGCACCTTTACCATTGGTAAAGCACATCGGAGACTGCGCATCACGAATATGTAGCGACCATACATTTGGAACAATATTACGCCAAGACGCAATTTCGATCTTCATGCCCAAATTTGCCAAAATGGCAGACATATTGGCAATGGTTTCTTCTAATGGCAGGTCTTTACCTTGAATATAGGTATGGTTTTCAGAAGTTAAGCTTGGCAATAACAATGCTTGTGCATCTGCATCAATGCTTTCCACTTCTTCAATAATAAATTCAGGACCCGTTTGAATCACTTTTTTAACAGTACAACGGTCAATCGAACGTAAAATCCCTTGGCGATCTTTCTCTGAAATATCGGCTGGTAATTCAATTTGAATTTTAAAAGTTTGTTTATAGCGGTTTTCAGGATCAACAATATTATTTTGCGATAAACGAATATTATCGGTTGGGATATCTCGAGCTGCACAATACACTTTTACAAAGTACGCTGCACACAATGCTGACGATGCTAAAAAGTAGTCAAATGGGCCCGGTGCCGAACCGTCACCCTTGTAGCGAATTGGTTGATCGGCAATTACCGTAAAGTCATCGAACTTAGCTTCCTGTCGAAGATTGTCGAGATAATTAACCTTGATTTCCATGCTGGCACCTAAATATTTTTATGTGTCAGCACAGACACATAAAATTCTAAATATTGAAAAATAAGCCGAATCACAGCGAAGAAATTGACTTAAAAAAATGAGAGATTAAAGCCATGTGTTTAATGAGCGACTCAATGGGCTTTAATAAGATTGGCGGTATTATAGAGGGATTTTGTGCAGTTGATAACTAAAGTTAAAACATTGCTGCTCACAATGTTTTAACTTGTCTTGAATTTAGTTAAATATTGAACGTTAAAATTTAAAGGTGTAATCGACATTCAAACGTGTTTCATTTGTCGAATGAAATGTCATATTACTTGGCATATCGTTGCGATAGTGAGAAAAACGAGCTCGCACTCCCAAACCTTTTAACTTACCTTCAGGAATTTTATAGCCTAAATCAAATTCCATCGACTCTTCTTTAAAACGCTGATCGCCATATTGCAATAAATCAATGTCTTCACCTTTTGCGTAGCGAGTCATAAAACGCAGTCCGTTTAATGAAACATCACCTACCCGCGCATTTTTAAAGTCATATTCATAACGAATCGAATAGACTTTTTCGTCTTTATTTGAATAGTCCGAACTCATAAAATCAAGTACAACTGGACTTTCAGTTCCCGACAAAAATGGTAAACCGGTCGAGCCAAATGACTGCATGTAGCCCAAAGAAACTGTATGGTTTTGATAGTTCAAGCCAAATAAGCCACTAATATGTCGGTTATCGACCACTCCTATTTTTTTACTTCCAGTTTCTTCACTATTAAAAAACCGTACGTCACTTAAAAAATTAAGTTGATCATTTAAAGGTTGTTTGCCGTTAAAACCTAAAAATTGTTGCTGGTAAATGTCTTTGAGTTCAGCATGGTAAGCCCGTAGACGATAATCCTTTAACTGATAGCTTCCACCTAATGTATAAAAAGAATCGGTAGTTGCCGCTTTGTCAAAACGATAATTGATATTGTCTGTTCCAACATCGGTATAACGAATCGAATCACGTTGACGTACTTCATCAACATAAAAACCTTCGAGTTGAAGATTTGGAATTTCATTTGAAACAAAACGGATACCACGGTAAGTCTGAGGGAACAAACGCGCTGGCGATGAAAATAGGGTTGGTAATTGCGGAACTAGGTCACCCACAAAAAGCTCATTTTTTCTAAATTTAGCCTTCCCTGTAATACCTATTTTTCCATAATAATCATCACGCGTGTTATCGGTATTCACTGGGAGTAAGCCACTACGTGCATAGTCATCTGCTCGATTTCCCATCAGATTAAAACCTGCCATTGCTAGTACATCAACACCGAACCCAACTGTCCCTTCGGTATAACCCGACTGTCCTTTAAAAATTAAACCCTGCGCCCAATCTCTGGCTGCTGTATAGGGATATGGGTCTTTTTTATAATCTCGGTCAAAGTAAAAATTACGTAATGTCAGCTCAGCTTTACTATCTGCAATAAACTCAGCATGCACAACTTGACTAAATAATGGGCACAAGCATACCCCCACCCATAATGGTGTCTTTTTCATTTTTTATCTCAACTATTTAATTTTTAATGGATTAAGGTGTTGTTTTAAGCGAGTAGTTTTGCTCTTTCTTACTTCGGTAAAAAGCACTACCCAAACTTAAAATCAGGAAAATAGCCAAAATAAAGACCACACCGTAATAGGCATACAGTGTTGCGGGTGCTATACCTTTATCCAGAAAAATGCCTGCAACCGTTGGCGATAAAATTGCCCCAATACGACCAAAACCAATTGCATAGCCCACGCCGCGACTACGGATTTCGGCATCATAAATTGTTGGAGAAATCGAATATAAACCTGCTACACAGCCATTAATGAGTGTGCCAAGTAATAGCCCAACCATGAGTGCAATGCTGACTTGAGATGAGACTGCGACAAATAGGAAAACACATGCCGAGGTTAACCCTAAGAACAAACTCAAGGCATAGAAGATTTTCATGCGTGATGCCAATAAACCAATAATAGCTGCCCCGAAAATACCGCCAATACTAATTAAAATGCCTGTACTTACGCCCTGGTGTGGCGACATCCCCATTGAAATAAGAATTTTTGGTGTCCAGCTCATCACGAAGTAAAAGCCAAACATCACTAAAAAGAATGCAAACCACAAACAAAGTGTTTGAAATCCAAGTTGTCCAGCAAATAATTTGCCCAGTTCACTACCATTTTGCGTGCTGATTTTTTCATAATGCGGCATAACTGGTAATTCGTTTAGCCCCATACGATTTACAGTTGCATTAATACGCTCTAGTGCCTGTTTTGGTCGTTTCGCGAGTAAGTAATCTAAAGATTCTGGTAATAACCATGCGCTGATCAGTAGCATTGCAATGGTTGTAACCCCACCTGCTAAAAAGATTGAACGCCAACCTAAATGCTCAATCAATGCCAGTGATAGCACTCCGCCAAGTGTCGCGCCAATTCCATAACCAGTAGACATTAAACTCACTGCAAGACTGCGCCAGCGAGCATTGGCATACTCACTTGCCAAGACATTACTACTCGCAAGAATCCCGCCTACCCCAATTCCGGTAATAAACCGAAGTGCTGCCAACATGCCATGACTTTGCACCAAAGCACAGCCCAACATACTCAGACCTGCAATAACAAGACAAACTAAGATGAGTAAACGGCGACCGATTTTATCGGCTAAAGGCGCTAGAAAAATGGAACCAGCAGCCATCCCAAAAAGGCCTGAACTAAGCAATAAGCCAATTTGTGCGCCTGAAAGTGACCATTCTGCTGACACGGACGGAGCGGTAAATGCCATTACCATCACATCAAAGCCATCAATAATATTGAGACAAATACAGATCAAAATGATGAACCATTGATAACGGCTCATATTATTGTGATTGATCTCACTTAGAACATCTCTTTCCATTTGTGCATCTCCCAATGTGGATAAGAGATACACACGACATTGCTAATATGAGCGATTAAGTGGTTATGCATATCCGTATCCATCATGACCTAGAGGAATATTTGTTTTTAGGAGCATCCTGCTCTTTTTCTATACTGAATATTTGGATCCAAAAAATCAACAATATTTTTAAAATTTAATACCCATCAAATTAAATATCTGAAAAATATAAGTATAATTTATTTAAAATTACAAATGTGGATCCATAAAAATTTATCTATTTTCAATTTTACAACTCGAAGGATTTCTCCTTATCCCTCTTTTAACCCAATAAATATGGATCCAAATTAAACTTCAATGACCAAAACTTTTAAAAAATAAAAAAATCTGAATTAATATTAAAGATGCAAACAATCAAGGAAAGTAATGTAAAAAAAGATCCTGCTTATCAATTGACCAATATTTTTATTTATTATAAATTGGATCCAATAAGTGATAAGGAGTCGTCACAAATGTTTATTAAAAATGCTTGGTATGTAGCTTGCCGTCCAGAAGAAATCCAAGATAAACCATTAGGTCGCACCATCTGTGGTGAAAAAATCGTTTTTTATCGTGGTAAAGAAAACCAAGTTGCAGCCGTTGAAGATTTTTGTCCGCATCGTGGTGCCCCACTCTCACTTGGCTATGTCGAAGATGGCAACCTTGTCTGTGGCTACCATGGCTTAGTCATGGGTTGTGACGGAAAGACCGTTTCAATGCCAGCCCAACGTGTAAATGGTTTCCCTTGCAATAAAGCATATGCAGTTGTTGAAAAGTTCGGCTTTATTTGGGTATGGCCAGGTGAAAAGGCTTTAGCAGATGAAGCAAAACTCCCAACTTTAGAATGGGCAGATCATCCGGAATGGAGCTATGGCGGAGGCTTGTTTCACATTCAGTGCGACTATCGCCTAATGATCGACAACCTAATGGATTTAACCCATGAGACCTATGTTCACTCAAGCAGTATTGGGCAAAAAGAAATTGATGAAGCCCTGCCAGTAACTAAAGTTGACGGTGACCATGTCATTACCGAACGCTATATGGAAAATGTGATCGCACCTCCATTTTGGCAAATGGCCCTTCGCGGCAATCATTTAGCAGATGATGTACCTGTCGACCGTTGGCAACGCTGCCACTTCTTTGCACCAAGTAATGTCCACATTGAAGTAGGTGTAGCGCATGCTGGACATGGTGGTTATCACGCACCGAAAGACAAAAAAGTGTCCTCAATTGTGGTCGATTTTATTACACCGGAAACTGAAACCTCTCACTGGTATTTCTGGGGAATGGCACGTAACTTCCAGCCAGATAATGCTGAACTCACCGATCAAATTCGTGAAGGCCAAGGCAAAATCTTTACTGAAGATTTAGAAATGCTGGAGCAACAGCAGCAAAATATTTTAAACAATCCACATCGCAAGTTACTGATGCTCAACATCGACGCAGGCGGTGTCCAGTCTCGTAAGGTCATTGACCGACTACTTGCCGAAGAAAATAAAACACCTCCTGAAACGTCCACACAGAAGTTTCCAAACATTCGGATTATTTAAAGGAGCATGAACATGGACGTTATTATTCAAAAAATTCACCAGCTCACTCCGACCATTCGTGCTTTTGAATTGGTTGCAGCAAATGGTACGGAGCTGCCGAGTTTTGAAGCAGGTGCACATATTGATGTGCATCTAAAAAACGGCCTCACCCGTCAGTATTCACTTTCAAACTGCTGCACTGAAAAACATCGTTATGTCATTGGTGTTTTACATGATGCCAATTCACGCGGTGGCTCACGTTGCATTCACACCGAATATCGTGAAGGCGATCATTTAAAGATTGGTGAACCTCGTAATTTATTTGAAATTCACCCTCAAACCAAACAAGCGGTTTTATTTGCGGGTGGTATTGGTATTACCCCTATTTTGTCGATGGCATATCGGCTTAAGTCAGCCAATACTCCTTTCGAATTGCACTACTTTGTTCGTAGTCATGAAATGATTGCCTTTTATGGCAATTTAACCGAGCACTTTGGTAAGCAAGTCCATTTTCACATTCAAGACCAACCAGACACCGAATGTAATATGGCAGAGACGTTGTGCCAAGCTTCACCTGATAAACACTTATATGTGTGTGGGCCTACAGGGTTTATGCAGTTTGTCATGAATTCTGCCGAGCAAGCAGGTTGGCATAGCGAACAGTTACATCAAGAGCATTTTGTCGCGCAAAAGGTAGATACCTCCAACGATGAAGCTTTCACCATTGAAGTGAAAGGTACGGGCCGCCGAATTGAAGTCTTACCAGAGCAGACTGCTACTGAAGCATTAATTGCGAATGGTTTTGATATTCCTGTTTCGTGTGAACAAGGTATTTGTGGTACCTGTATTACCCGTGTGGTAGAAGGCACTCCAGATCATCGAGATATGTTTATGACCGATGAAGAACACGCATTGAATGACCAATTTACGCCTTGCTGTTCTCGTGCAAAAACTAAAAATCTTGTGATTGAACTTTAATACCCCAGTTCCTTTATTCAAAAATAAAGGAACTTATTTCGGCTTAAGCACTTAAAATATTTCTTAGGGTTTCACCCAAAATCACCACACTACTGTGTTCACGCATTAAGGTTTCAGCACGCCCTGCTTGACGATTTACCAATGCATCGAAAATCGAACAATGCTGCAAATGTGCATAGTGCAAACGGCGATATTCTGACAAAGCTTGGTTCTGGTCATAGGTAATGGCTTGGGCAGAAGCCATTGGCAATTGATTATTTTTAGCCAACGCTTGGATGAGCGCAACGTTTTGCGCCCCCTCAATAATGGTGTCATGAAAGATGATATTAAAATGATGATAACGTTCTAGTTCAGCATCACCGAACTCGCCTTTTTCATTAAACAGTTTTTCTGTTTCCTGAATGCAATGTTGCAACGTCTTTTTCTGCTCTTCGCTTAAGCCTTGTTCTGCCAAAGTTTTCGCAGCCAATCCTTCCAGTACCCCTCGCACTTCAAGTGCGTCATGCACCAGTTTTCCGGAAATTTCACGAACCGTGTAACCACGGGTTGGATTTTTAATGAGGAGACCTTCTTGTTCGAGCAACCGAAAGGCTATACGAACAGGCTGGCGTGAAACACCAAGTAACTCGGCAGTAGGAATCTCGGCAATTCTGGCACCGCCTTCAAGTTCCCCTGAAATAATCATTTTTCTTAGTTTTAGTAAAACTTGTTGTCCTGAAGACATTCGTTGCCACACATCATCAAAAACGTCACTTCGATGCTAGCAAGTTCATTTGCAAAATGAAATCAATTTTCTGTGTGAATCAGTACTTAGCAATTTAACTCAACCTAAACAAATACACTTATTTAAAATTTTTAAGATTATTGACCATAATATCGAGGTTATTTCGAATTAAATAAGCCAAGTTAATATCAATACCTTCAAGCATTTTTTCTTCGACTTTTAAAACCACTTCATTGCATTTGTTTAACTTTTCAATCCCACTTTCGGTCAAGGTAATTAAAATACGGCGGCCATGTGTTGGGTCCGGTTTTTTCTCAATCCAGCCATTCACCAGTAAATCTTGCAAAATTTTGTTGGCAGATTGCGGCTTTATAAAAGAACGCTCAGCGAGCTTAGCATTAGATAAATTACTTTTTGAAGCTAAAACAGAAAGTGCGGTAAATTGCGGTAAGGTAATTTCAAGCTCTTTTAAATGTTCTGTTAAATGTTTACTAATAATTCGGTCAACACGAGCAATCATGTAACTTAACTTAGGCTCATCTTCTACTTTTTTTTGAACTAAATTCGAACGTACCATAACCTTTCAATCATCATAAGAAAATCTGTAGTGAAAGTATGAGGTTCTAACCCCATACTTTCGTTAAAACTTAGCGAGCACCTGAGCTTTGTACTAAATGTACAGGCTGTTTAGGTTTTTTGACAAGAAGTAATGCAGAGATCGCTGCAATTAAAATCACTGGAATACTTGAACCAATCACAATGGTCGAGCTTTGTCCAAGTGAGAGTAAAAAACCAGCCATTAAAGGCCCAGCAAATGAACCAATACGCCCGATTGCAACCGCTGCGCCAACTCCGGTTCCACGCATTTCGGTTGGATAATACATGGCAGCCAAACCATACAGCGCCGATTGTCCACCCACAATGAATAAACCACAACCCACTGCCGAAAGTGCAAGTAAAGCAACGGTTGGAGAAATTGCTAAACAACAAAGCGAAAATAAAATGCCGAGATAAATCAGCTTAATCACAAAGCTCATGCGTAATTTATCAAGCAATACGCCCATCAGAACCGAACCTAAAATTCCGCCAATGTTATAGCCCATCTGTACATAGTTTGCCTGTAGTTTTGATAATCCCTGCGCACCCATGAGTAACGGCAACCAGTTCAACAAAAAGTACAACACCACCAATGTGCAGAAAAAACTTATCCAAAGCTGAATGGTCGACATACGACGTTCTTTGGCAAATAAAACTTCAAAGAATGGCGTGGTTTGCTGTGCTTGAACTTTACGTTGCAGATAATCATTTGACTCAGGCAAAAAGCGCATAATCAGTGGAATGAGTAAAATAGGCGCAATCCCACCAATATAGAAAATATGACGCCACTCTGCATCGCCTGCCAACGACATAGCAACGACGGAAGTGAGTAAGCCACCAAAAGGAATGCCACTATACATCACACTAACCGCAGTACCTTTGTGCTGGTCAGGTACAGCTTCAGAGGCAAGCGTAATCATCATGGGTAGCGCCCCACCCATTCCCAAGCCGGTACAAAAACGAATAAGCAGTAACAGACTAAAATTGGCCGCATAGGCGGTTAGCAAAGACATAATTCCAAAAAGTAAGATACTAAAAATCAGAATTTTCTTACGCCCGACAATATCGGCAAACCGACCACCTAATATTGCGCCTGGGAGAGTTCCCAAAATTGCAGCACTAAATGCCCACGCCATCTGGGCATTATCTAACATAAACTCAGCCCGCATTCGTGGAGCGGCTACCCCCATTGATTGAAGATCAAAGCCTTCAAAAATTGCTATGGCAAAGCACAGTAGCAATGTGATTTTTGCCCTTGAAGGCTGTCCTGATATTTTTTCCATTGTGTTGTCCTTTATTGACTAGTCGTTCCATTTAGCCCTTTGTGTATTATTTTTAAACACACCAAAAATATCAGTTAAACTTATTAAAAAATCAACACATTTTTATTTAAAATTAATTTTTAAAATAATTAATATTTAAAATACAACAAATTATAAAATATTTATAAGATTTTCCAAAAAAGACTTGAATGTAAGTTTAACTGATATTAGATTAAATCCCAGAACAGCAAAAAATCATTCAAGGAGTATGAAGATGAGTTATGAAAACCGCTGGGAAACAGTAGATGTTAAAGTTGAAGATGGAATTGCATGGGTCACTTTAAACCGCCCTGAAAAGAAAAATGCCATGAGCCCAACTCTCAATCGTGAAATGATTGATGTACTTGAAACACTAGAGCTTGATCAAAATGCCAAAGTTTTGGTTCTGACCGGTGCAGGTGACTCTTGGACAGCGGGTATGGATTTGAAGGAATATTTCCGTGAAGTCGACACTCAACCAGAGATTTTCCAAGAGCGTATTCGTCGTGACTCATGTCGCTGGCAGTGGCAACTTCTTCGTATGTATTCAAAGCCAACCATTGCCATGGTTAACGGCTGGTGTTTCGGAGGCGGTTTCTCACCTTTAGTGGCGTGTGACCTAGCAATTGCAGCAGATGAAGCAACTTTCGGCTTATCTGAAATTAACTGGGGTATCCCGCCGGGCAACCTTGTAAGCAAAGCAATGGCAGATACCGTAGGTCATCGTGCATCTTTGTATTACATCATGACAGGTAAAACCTTTAGCGGTAAAGAAGCCGAAACCATGGGACTTGTGAACAAAAGCGTACCGCTTGCCCAATTAAAAGCAGAAGTAACTGAACTTGCAAATTGCTTACTCGAGAAAAACCCTGTGGTTCTTCGTACTGCTAAAAATGGCTTTAAGCGTTGCCGTGAACTCACTTGGGACCAAAACGAAGATTACTTATATGCCAAGCTTGATCAATGTATCCACCGCGATACTGAAAACGGTCGCCAAGAAGGTTTGAAACAATTCTTAGATGAAAAATCAATTAAACCGGGTTTACAGAGTTATAAACGTACTGGTTAACTTTTGATTCTTTAATGGCAATGTAAGGACGCAACCCATGCAAAATGTACAGTTACTTATTCACGGTCAATCTGTTGATGCATCAAATCAGGCAACTTTTGAGCGTATTAGTCCAATTGATGGAACGGTAGCAACTAAAGCTGCTGCTGCAACACTGGAAGATGTTGATCGTGCAATCGATTCGGCACAACAAGCTTTTAAAGTATGGTCGAAACTCTCGCCTACCGAGCGCCGCTTACGCTTATTAAAAGCAGCCGATTTAATGGACCAAAAGACCGAGCAATTCATTCGAACTGGAATGCAAGAAACAGGTTCAACTGCAACATGGTATGGGTTTAACGTTCACCTTGCTGCCAACATGTTACGTGAAGCAGCAGCAATGACCACACAAATTGACGGAAGCCTGATTCCGTCAGATGTGCCGGGCAATCTTGCAATGGGTGTAAGGGTTCCTTGTGGTGTCATTGTTGGCATTGCACCTTGGAATGCACCTGTGATTTTGGCAACACGTGCGCTTGCCATGCCTTTGGCTTGTGGTAACACGGTTGTGTTAAAAGCGTCGGAAGCCTGCCCAGCAACGCATCGTTTAATTGGTGAAGTGTTACATGAAGCAGGACTAGGTGAAGGTGTCGTGAATGTGATTACACATGCCGCCGAAGATGCCCCACAAATCGTGGAGCGCTTAGTGTCTCATCCAGCTGTGAAACGCATTAATTTTACCGGTTCAACCAAAGTCGGAAAAATTATTGCCGAGACTGCTGCTAAATACTTAAAACCAGTTTTACTTGAACTTGGTGGTAAAGCCCCTGTTGTGGTTTTAAATGAGGCTGATATTAATGAAGCCGTAAATGCAGTCGCTTTTGGAGCATTCTTTAATCAGGGGCAAATTTGTATGTCGACCGAACGTGTTTTGGTTCAAGACAATATTGCCGACCAGTTTATTGAAAAACTGATTGAGAAAACCCGTTCTATTCAGGCAGGTAACCCAACCTCAAAAGACAATGTACTCGGTGTTTTAGAAAGTCGCCGCGCTGCAAACCGTATTCAGCATTTGCTGGAAGATGCTCAAAACAAAGGGGCTGACTTACCTTTAGGTATCCATATTGAAGACACCACCATGCAACCGACGTTAGTGCTCAATATTAAACCTGACATGCTGCTTTACCGCGAAGAATCTTTTGGGCCTGTATGCACAGTTCAACGTTTTTCAAGCATTGAAGAAGGCATAGCACTGGCAAATGACAGCGAGTTTGGTCTGTCTTCGGCAGTGTTTAGCCAGAATATTTCACAGGCATTAGAAGTGGCTAAACAGATTGATTCGGGTATTTGTCATATTAACGGCGCAACCGTACATGACGAAGCTCAAATGCCATTTGGCGGAACAAAATCAAGTGGATACGGACGATTTGGTAGTAAAGCATCTATTGCCGAGTTTACCGATTTACGCTGGATTACCATTCAAACCCAATCACGTCATTACCCGATTTAGTCAGGCTAATGCGAATACCGACATATTAAATAAAAATTGCATGATGCAAAAAATAAAGCGCAGTGATGCGCTTTCCATGGAGTGAAAGAAATGCAAATGAATGCCACTCAATCACAAGACCGCGAACGGTTCGTAAAATTAGGGCAACACGATATTCATTATCACTATAAAGATCAAACGCTCTATATCAGCCCAAAAGAGCAATTAAAACCGTATCCACAAAAACTGACAGATCGGTTAATTCATTTTGCACAAACCAAACCCGACCATATTTTTGCAGCAAAACGCAATGCTCAAGGCGAATGGGTCAAACTGAGTTATGCAGAAGTTCTACAACGCGCATGGCACATTGCTCAAGCTTTGCATGACCGTAATTTAAGCCAAGAACGACCACTCGTTATTTTAAGTGGCAATGATCTGGAACATTTAACACTTTCTATGGGTGCCATGCTGGCGGGGGTGCCTTTCTCGGCTATTTCCCCTGCCTACTCTCTGATTTCTCAAGACTTTGGCAAACTTAAACATGTGTTTGAAGTACTCACACCTGGTATGGTCTATGCCAGCGATGGACAAGCCTTTGCTAAAGCCATTCAAGCGTGTATTACACCTGATATTGAAGTGGTGACCAATAAAGGGATTGTGGGTGATCAGATCTGCACGTCTTTTCAATCGCTGTTAGATACACCAGTTTCAAATGTTCAAGAGTTTTATCAAACCCTTGATGAAAACCAAATTGCCAAATTCTTATTTACCTCGGGTTCAACCAAATTGCCTAAAGCTGTACCAACCACGCATTTAATGTTGTGTGTTAATCAGCAAATGTTATTGCAGACTTTCCCTGAGTTTGAAGAAACGCCGCCTGTCCTACTCGACTGGCTGTCTTGGCACCACACATTTGGCGGCAGTCACAATGTCGGCATCGCACTCTATAACGGCGGTACGATTTACATTGATGATGGCAAACCCGTTGCAGGAAAATTTGACGAAACCATTCGTAATCTCAAAGAAATTTCCCCAACAGTTTATTTAAATGTGCCAAAAGGTTGGGAAGAACTCACCGAAGCGTTAGAAAAAGATGAAGAATTAAGAGACCGCTTTTTTGCCAAAGTAAAAATTCTATTCTTTGCAGGAGCAGCGCTTTCAGAAGCGGGCTGGAATAGGCTCGATAAAATTGCCCAGCAACATTGCGGAGAAAAAATTCGCATCATGAGCGGATTGGGCATGACCGAAACTGCTCCCTCTTGTGCTTTTACAACTGGCCCACGCGTAATGGCTGGCTTTATTGGTTACCCTGCTCCGGGATGCGAAATTAAACTAGTGCCATGTGGTGACAAACTTGAGTTCTGTGTTCGTGGCAAACACGTCATGAAAGGCTATTGGCGGTTAAAGGCAGACCAGCAAAGTACTATTTTTGATGATGAAGGCTTTTTCCATACAGGCGATGCCGTTCGTTTAGTCGACATCAATGATCCGACTAAAGGTCTCATGTATGACGGACGAATTGCCGAAGACTTTAAACTCAATACAGGGACTTTTGTGAATGTGGGCACATTACGCAACAAAGTGCTCATTCAAGGTAATTTACTGATTCAAGATGTTTGTATTACTGGTTCAAACCTAAATGCGGTTGGCTTTTTGATTTTTCCAAAATTAGAAGCTTGCGCTCAATATGCAGGTCTTAAGCTTGGTGAACATTCTCAAGCAGAGATATTACAGCATCCTAAAGTCCAGCAATGGTTCCGCCAATTTTTAACAACCTTTAATAAAGATGCGACTGGCAGTTCAAACACAGTCTCAATGCTTTATTTAATGACCGAGCCACCTCAACTCGATGCAGGCGAAGTGACTGATAAAGGCAACCTCAATCAAAGCAGTATTACCAAGCGTCGTGCCGCTTTAATTGATGAGCTTTATCAAAAACAGACTGATAACCCGCTGATTATTCGGGTGCCCACCTTAAAACAATAAGCAATTGAAATAAAAAAGGAAGCTCAAACTTCGGTTTGGGCCTTAGCCTCACTTTTGCCAAAAAAAGGTTCAACATGCCACACGATACAGAATTTGAACTATTTCGGGACAGCTATCGCAGGTTCTTAAAAGAACAGGTTGCTCCGTATTATGAACAATGGGAACACGATGGCCTCATCCCACGTGATCTATGGCTTCGTCTTGGGGAAAATGGCTTTTTGTGTGTTGATGTGCCCGAGGAATATGGCGGCTATGGCGCTCCTGTTTATTACTCCCTCATGTTGGTTCAAGAAACTGCTCAAGCTGGTTTTGCGTCTTTGGCAGTTGCCATTGGCGGGCAAAATGAGCTGGTCTCTCCTTATCTGCAAAATATCGGAACTGAAGAGCAAAAACGCTATTGGCTACCAAAAATGGTGACGGGTGAAGTCGTCACTGCAATTGCCATGACAGAGGCCAATGCGGGTTCAGACTTACAGGCTATACGCACTCAGGCCATTTTAGAAAATGACCAATATCATGTGAATGGTTCAAAAACATTTATATCAAATGGCTTGCATGCCGACCTGATTGTTCTTGTAGCAAAAACCGATCCGCAAGCCAAAGCAAAAGGTATTTCGATTTTTTTAGTGGATGCTGCTTTAGACGGCGTTAAAAAAGGTCGCTCTTTACAAAAAATCGGGCTACATGCCCAAGATACAGCCGAACTATTTTTTGATGATGTTTGTGTGCCTGCAACTCAGCGTTTGGGGGAAGAAGGACAAGGCTTCGCTTATTTAATGCAAGAGTTACCGCGTGAACGTTTAAGCATTTCCATGATGGCTTTGGGGTCGATTTTAGGCGCCATCGAACTGACCAAAGACTATGTACTGGAGCGTAAAGCTTTCGGACAACCTTTAAGTCAAATGCAAAACACACGCTTTGTGCTGGCAAACGCGCAAATCAAAGCGAAAGCCGCCCAAGCCTTTGTAGATCAATGTGCAGCGCTATATCAACAACACCAGTTAAGCGTAACCCAAGTTGCCGCATTGAAGTGCTTTATTACCGATGTCCAATGTGAAGTGATTGACCAATTACTCCAGCTTTTTGGTGGCTACGGTTACATGCAGGAATACCCTATTTCACGCTTTTTTGTGGATGCACGGGTACAAAAAATTTATGGGGGAACCAATGAAATTATGAAAGAAATCGTGGCCCGAGAACTGCTCGGAAAATAATTCGATTTAAAAACAAAATAAGGCAGACACAACAACTATGCCTTATTTGACAACAAAAAATGTTATTTCAGGAAGAAATGCGATGTCGAAATTATGGATGTACTCTACCCTTATGCTCTCAAGTTCAGTGTGGGCTGGCAATTTTATTGATAACAGTTCAGTAGAACTCACCACACGAAATTTCTACTTTGACCGAGACTATCAAGTCCCATCAACTTATCCAGCAGCGAGGGACTGGACACAAGGGTTTATTCTCAAAGCCAATTCAGGCTATACCGAAGGAACCGTTAGTTTTGGGCTAGATGTACTGGCAACAGCAGGTTTTAAACTAGATGCAAGCGCCAAATACGCAGGTACAGGCAATTTACCTAGAGACACGCGTACCAATGAACCGGCAGACTCTTATGGAGAAATTGGCATCACAGCAAAAGCTAAAATGAGTCAAACTGAACTACGCATTGGTACCCTAATGCCAATGAACCCTGTTTTAGTGGCTTCACCTGCTCGATTGCTTCCCCAAACCTATCGAGGAATTTCACTCACCAGTAAAGATATTAAAGATTTCGATTTACAAGCCGCCTATATCGATAAGGTAAATCAAAGAGATTCAACCAACTATGAAAGAATTAAAATTTCTGGGGTAAATGGTCGATACAAAAGTGCTGAGACGAGCGGCCTTTATTATTTAGGTGGAAACTATCAGTTTGATCCTACACTCAAGCTTACCGCTTTTTATATGGATGTTGATGATCTTTATAACCAAACCATGGTGGGTGCATTACACCAATACAAAATTAATGACACCACCAACCTGAGTTCACAATTACGTTACTACCGCAGTCGAGACGACGGACAAGCAAAAGCTGGCTTAGTCGATAATGACCTTTACCATGCGCATTTCGAACTCAAACATCAAAACCATAAATTTATTTTTGGAACCTTCCAACATCACGGCGACACCGCTTTTCCGTATTTGACTGGCGGTGAAACTGGACTCCTTATTGATACATGGCCGGGTGAATTTTTAAACGCAAAAGAAAAAGCCTATAGCTTCCGCTATGAATATGACTTTAAAGATTATGTACCGGGTTTACGTTTTATGACCCGTTACACCACAGGTCACAATATTTATGCACCTAACTTAGGCGGAACCAATTTAAAAGAGCGAGAAACAGACTTCGATTTAGGCTACACCGTTCAAAGTGGCTGGTTAAAAAATCTAGGGTTACGTGCACGATATGCCATTTATGACAATAACATGCTCTCTACAGCAAATATCAAACCTGTAAACGAAACCCGTATCAACATCGACTACACATGGAAATTTAAATAATTCAAAACAAGAGGTTCTGTCACATATAGAACCTCTTTTTAATTTCGAGAAATTCATCATGAAGAAAGTTGTAACGCTACTCTGCACAATGAGTCTGATTGCCCTGACTCACGCTGAAACTCAATATAGCCCTCCACCTATTCAGCTTGAACCTTTAGCAAAATTTAGTGTTGATTTAAATGCCCCCGTTTGGGAGTTAGGCACAACCAGTGATGCAGGTAAACGCCGAATTATTCCCATTACAGGTGGCACATTCGAAGGCAAAACACTTAAAGGCCGTATTTTAAATAATGGCGCAGATTGGCAAATCGTTGACAGTAAAGGACTAGCCATTATTGATACACGATATTTGTTAGAAACCGATGACGGTGCACTTATTTATCTTCAAACCAAAGGTTAACGACATGGCTCAGCCGAAACACTAAAACAGCTTGCTCAAGGCAAAGATGTTGACCCGAAAAATTACTATTTCAAAATTACCATGCAGTTTGAAACCAGCTCACCTAAATACTCATGGCTGAACCAGACCGTTGCGGTAGGTAGTGCAATGCGCTTGGGCAAAGCGGTTATTTATGATGCCTACACCTTGAAATAATAATTTTTATAACACTTACAAAAAGAATGGAGCCTTCATTATGGATCAAAAAACTTTAGAACACTTACCGCCCATCCATCACCATTTGGGTGGACACAATATCCATTGGAATGACAAAAATACTGAACTTAACATCCACTACACAGCGCTAGAAAGCTTTACCAATCCACGCGGCACCGTTGAAGGCGGCATGATCTGCGCCATGCTTGACGATGTGATGGGACTTTTTGCATATCTCGCCAATGACCGTAAACCAGCTACTACCATTAACTTAACGATGGATTTTTTAAGGCCCTGTGCTGTGGGCGAAGTCATTACAAAATGCCGATTCATTAAACAAGGCAAAACCGTACTGAATCTCGAAAGTGAAGCTTGGCAAAACAACAAAATGATTGCTCGAAGCACAGCTAATTTTTTGGTTTTAGTTTAATTACAACCATTCATTCAATAAGGATATGAATAAATGAATTACACCAACAATAAACGAATTTTGACCCGCTCCGCTTTGGTGCTTGCCATGCTTGGTTCTTTGGCAGGCTGTGGAAGTGATAATGATGACACATCGGCTCCCTCTACAAACAAACCGCCACAGTTATCTCCTGCTGTTGGCGTAAAAATGATAGGAAGCTGTTCAGACTTACTGGGGTTTCAGTACAACAATACAGTCATTAGCTCCGCCACCCTTCAAGAAGCAGGCACATTGACTGTCGCTAACAAACCGATTGGCGCACATTGTTTGGTTAAAGGTTATATGGACCAACGTGTAAGTTCTGTCGATGGACAAACCTATCAAATTGGTTTTGAAATGCGTTTACCAATAGACTGGAATGGCCGTTTTCTCTATCAAGGTAATGGCGGAACCGATGGCAATTTAGTCCCTGCAACAGGTCAGGTCGGCAGTGGTGGTCCACTGACCAATGCCCTGCATGATGGTTTTGCTGTTATTTCCTCCGACGCTGGACATAACGCTTCACAAAATCCAATGTTTGGCTTAGACCCTCAAGCCAGAATTAACTACGGCTACGGAGCCATTACCAAACTCACGCCTATGGCAAAAAACCTAATTAAAGCCGCCTATGGTAAATTGCCAGACCGCTCCTATGCAGGCGGTACATCTAATGGTGGGCGTCATGCCATGATTGCCGCAACCCGTTTGGGCGACCAATATGATGGAATTTTAGCAAGCACACCAGGTTTTCATTTACCTCGTGCAGCTGCAGCCCAACTCTACACCGCACAACAGCTTCGTCGTGTCGCAACAGATGAAAATGACTTAAGTACCGCCCTGACCCTTTCAGAGCGTAAAGTTTTAGCAAAAGCGATTTTAGATCGATGCGATGCTTTAGACGGTGTTGCAGATGGACTGGTTCAAGACGTTGAGGCTTGCCGTACAGCTTTTGATATTCACAAAGATGTACCCGTTTGCTCAAGCACAAGAGATGGCACCTGCCTAAGCACTGAACAAATTGATGTATTAGCCAATATTTACCGTGGTCCTGTAAATTCGGCTGGACAAGCCCTCTATGCAACCCAGCCTTTCGACCCCGGTTTAGTGGGAAGCAACTGGGCAAGCTGGAAATTCGAATCTTCGGTGGGAACAGCACGTGACCCCGTTGCTGTCGGCATCCTTTTTCAGGTTCCACCAGACCCAACTGTGACTCAAAACTCTAGACAATTTGCCTTTAATTTTAACTTCGATACCGACTATCCAAAACTCTCGGCAACCAATAATGTGTACACCGAAAGTTCGATGTCATTCATGATGCCACCTGACGAACTTAATCTAGATAAACTTCGTAATCACGGTGGAAAAATGATTGTGGTACAAGGGACAGCAGATGGCGTTTTCTCTGTAGATGACACCCAAAATTGGTACGATCAACTGCTACAACACTATAAAAATGATACAAAAGGTACAGCGCCTGAATTTGCGCGTTTCTTTAGAGTTCCGGGCATGAACCATACCCGTGATGGCATTGCGACCGACCAATTTGATGCATTGACTGCTTTAGTTAATTGGGTGGAATATGGGCAAGCACCTGACAAAATCATTGCGACTGCACGCGGCGCAGGTAACCCAAGTGGTCAAGTGAATATTGAGCTTCCACAAGACTGGGCACCAGACCGCACCCGTCCACTTTGTCCTTACCCACTGATTGCTCGTTACAATGGGCAAGGTGATAGCGAAAAAGCTGAAAACTTTAGCTGTAAATAGCACCCTAAAAATTAAAAGAGAGCTTAACAGGCTCTCTTTTTTCATTGTCTTAGGCTTACCTATTGAATCATTATCAAATGATATTTCATCCAATACCTACTTCGCTGCTAAGATAACACCGAAAGTCAAAAACTCATTTCTCTATGCAAAATCAGACTGCTCCAAATCTCCCCTCTACACAACTTGGAAAAGCACTGCTTTGTCTTATGACATCAGCATTATTATTTTCCATTATGGGGGTGTGCATTCGTTTTGCTTCACAAACGGTAGACAACGCGACTGTCGTATTTTTTAGAAATGCTGTAGGTTTATTTATTTTTATTCCGATGCTGTTTAAACAGGGGCTAGATTTTATTAAAACCGATAAACTCTGGATGCACACTTGGCGAAGTATTGTCGGGCTAGCCGCCATGTATGGTTTTTTCTATGCCATTGCGAACTTAAAACTATCGAACGCCATGGTTTTTAGTTATTCATCTCCTATCTTTATTCCACTGATTGCATGGCTTTTCTTAAAAGAAAAAATTACCAAATCGATGATTTTTGCTGCTGTTATTGGGCTCGTTGGGGTTTTATTTGTCGCTAAACCTGACCAAGGTCTATTTAACGCATTGTCTTTTATTGGCTTGGGTGCATGCTTTTTATCAGCAATGGCTTTTGTCACCGTAAGAGCTTTAACCAGTACAGAGCCGCCTGAACGTATTGTTTTTTACTTCTGTATTTTTGGTAGTTTAATTTCCTCTATTCCAATGTTTTGGCATTGGCGTATTTTCACTTGGCACGAATTAAGCCTACTGATTGCCGCAGGACTTTTAGCAAACATTAGCCAACTGTTTATGTCTTATGCTTATAGCCTAGCGCCAGCAGGCCAAATTGGCCCAATGAACTATATTGCTATTATTTTTGCAGGAGTTTGGGGATTTGTTTTTTGGCATGAATTACCAGATCTATTTAGTATTATCGGTATATTTATTATTTTATTTGCCATATTGCTCTGTAATCCATTTTTGCAGAAAAAGTTACTTTCTCGATTTAAGGTCTAGATATAACCCATTCTAATATTAGTTTTTATAACAATTGAAAGCTAATCAATTGTTATAAAAATCTCACCATATTCAATTTCTTCAAAAACTCTAGCTCTGCCGTGTGCATTTAACCCCTCATATTTAATTTTTGCATTCCAAGAATCAACGATTTTTTGCGCGATTAATAAAGCCTGCTCCGCTGTCATCTCGTCATGTAGGCTCGTCAATTCTATGAGATTCATCCAAAACTGAGCTTTGTTTGTCTCTTCTACCTTTTGCAAATTATCAAATTTGTCTTGATCAAACTCACTCGCTAAAAAAATATGATTTTCATTTATAAGGAAATCAGGAAAAACCAAATTTAGAATCTTAAAAAGTAAATCTACGGGTAGTTCTTTAATTTTAAAAATTGAGTAAATATACTCAATATCACCAAAGAAATTTGGCTTATTTATATTTTTAAAACTTTCAAAACTTAAATCACCATCTTTTTCATCCATACAATTCAACCTATCACTATTTATAAAACTAATTTCTCACGATACTCATTTGGTGAAATGCCTGTCCAATGGCGATAGGCTTTTCGAAAGTTAGAAGTATCTGAAAAGCCAATTCTCTCAGCAATTTCATCTATGGTTAAAGTTGTCTCTCGCAAATATTCATCAGCAAGACGGCGCCGTGTTTCATCTAACAATTCTTGGTAAGTCAAATTAAACCCTGCCAAGCGTCGATGTAAAGTACGCTTTGACATATGTAAGCGTTCAGCCATTTCTTGAGCCGACGGAAAAAGCCCCGTTCCATCCAATAATATTAAACGAATCGTTTTCACAAGCTCAGGCTCTTCAAGTTCAGCAGCACCTAGCATCCGCTCACAAAAGGACTTACACATATCAGCAGTAATCGGGTTAGCATTTGGGCAAGGTACATCGAGCCACTTTAAATCAAAGTGCCATTGCATGACCCCAGCATTAAACTGAACGGGACAATGAAAAACTTTTTCATATTCTTCCGCATAGTCAGGCGCTGGATAGGGCAACAAAAGCTTCTTCGCTTGAAATGGTCCTTCAAGCACCCGTTCAATTAAAGTTTGCATGGAGCTGAACCAAAACTCGCACACCAAAGGCAGAAGCTTACCCAGTGCAATAATGTCCTGCCCTTCAAAAATGGCAACGTCATCTCGAATATAAAAAGACTTCTTTAAAATAGGTCCTGCAAGCTTAATGTGTCGAATACCAAGCTCTACCGCTTGTCTAAAATTACGTGAGGAATATAACGCATAGCCATATACCCCAAAATCTGACAACCGCTGCTTTTGCCCTGCACGTAGGCCAATTAAGGGATCGTGAGATAGCTTTTGAATATTTTGAAATAGCTGAATTTTTTGGACTTGAGAAATATATAAAGAAGGCTGATTTATAGCATCTGGCAAAATATTTGTGCCCGACAGAACTTCTACTATTGAATGACCTTGCAAGCCCATTTCATCAAATAAACTGGTCAAACCCAGCAAATATGTATTCGAGCCTAAGGATGTATTATCATAGTTTCCTTCGATAATAGCATTTGCACTTTTATAAAGCTTTTTAGGCATTTAACTCACACCATCCCTAGAGTGACGTGCATAATGGCACTAAACTACCTCTTGTTGTCTCAATTTAACATCGACCATACAACGCTTCAAGCATAAAGTATGATAAGCAAAAGTATGGAAGGAATAATAATGGAACAGTCCACCTTAAAAGAATATAACGGCTCTGCCACTGAACATATGGAACTTATTTTTTCCAAACAACGCGCCAATTTTGAGGCAGATCCCTACCCAAGTCTTGAGTCACGCCGCACAAAACTGCATCAGCTTAAGAAACAAATTATTCGCTATCAAGATGCTTTAGCTGCTGCGATTAATGCTGACTTTAGTTCAAGATCACTCGATGAATCTAAACTACTCGATTTGCTTGGCTCAGTGCTAGAAGCAGATCATGCGATTCATCATTTACGCCGCTGGATGCGTCCAAGTAAACGCCGTACCGAGCTTTTATTTTTATCAAATCGTTTAAGTGTGCAATACCAACCTAAAGGTGTGGTTGGTGTGATTGTGCCTTGGAACTTCCCCGTTTATTTAGCACTAGGCCCACTCATTGCCGCATTAGCTGCAGGCAACCGAGTCATGATTAAGCTGCCTGAAATTACCCCCAATACCAATGCCATGCTACGACGCATGCTTGCCGAAGTTTTCAATGAAGATGAAGTGGCGGTTTTTGGTGAAGAAATTACAGATCCTGCTAGATTTACCACTTTGCCATTTAACCACATTGTCTTTACTGGCTCTCCTGCCATTGGCAAAGTCGTCATGCGAGCTGCTGCTGAAAATTTAACACCTGTTACACTTGAGTTAGGTGGTAAATCACCTGCAATTGTAAGCCGTAATTACCCGCTTGCCGATGCAGCAAAACGTATTACCCATGGTAAAGCAACCAATAGTGGTCAAATCTGTGTAGCACCTGACTATGCATTGGTTCCTAAAGAAAGTATTAATGAGTTTGTAGATGCTGCAAAATCAAGCTTTATAAAAATGTTTGGTCAAAACATCACAAACAATGAAAATTACACATCGATTGTCAATGACCGCCATTTAAAACGTATTCAAGATATTTTGACCGATGCACAAGAAAAAGGTGCACGCATTATTCCTTGTGACACTTATAGCTTTGATCAACAAGGTCGTAGGATGCCTGTGCAGATTGTGCTGAACTGCACGCCAGACATGCGCATTATGAAAGAAGAACTCTTTGGCCCTATTTTACCTGTGGTGGCTTATGATTCTTTAGATGACGCAATTACCTATGTGAAATCGGACGAACGACCTTTAGCACTTTATTGCTTTACACATAGTTCAGTAGAACGCGACCGAATTTTACGTGAAACTCATTCAGGTGGTGTAACCATCAATGATTGGGGCTGGCATGTAGTTAACCATGATGCTCCTTTTGGGGGTATCGGCAACTCAGGTATGGGGTCATATCATGGTGAAGAAGGTTTCCGTGAACTTTCACATGCAAAAACTGTATTTATCCGCCATCGATTTTTCCCGACCCAGCTTTTCCACCCTCCTTATGGGACATTTCTGCAAAAGCTAGCGATTCGCTTTTTCTTGAAAAAAGGCGATCCAAATATTAAATAATAGATTATAAAAAAAGCCTCGTAATGAGGCTTTTTATTATTTTTTAAACTAATAAAATCACTACACTTTGTTTAAATATAATCAGCCTTTTGTGCTTTTAAAATATCAAGCTGCAACATCTTTTTCTTTTTATATTTATAGGCAATAAATAAACCAATAAACCAGATTGGTGAGCATTCAAGTGCAATTAAAGTGTCGTGATCTAAAGCTAAAATGACAATAGTAAATACTAAAAACAACATAGTCATCCATGCCATAAATAAACCACCAGGCATTTTATATTTTGATTGAATATGTAATTCTGGACTTTTCTTACGATAATAAATATATGACATCACAATCAGCATAAATGTAAAAATACATAAAATTGAAGTGAGCGCTGAAATAATCGTAAATGCCGTCATGACATTTGGAACAATAAATAAAATCGAGGTTCCCACTGTTACGCACGCCATTGAAAACACGAGTCCACGAATTGGAACTTTTCTTTTTGACAGCTTACTAAAGCTTTTAGGTGCATCGTTGTCTAATGCTAAACCGTATAACATACGACTGGTCGCAAAGATTCCACTGTTTGCAGAAGATAAAGCGGAAGTCGCAACAACAAAGTTAATTAAACCGGCTGCAATAGGTAAACCAACTAGAGTGAACATTTCTACAAAGGGACTTTTTTCCGGTGAAACTTTTGCCCAAGATGTAACTGCAATAATACAAACTAGTGCACCAACATAGAATAATAAAATACGTAAAGGAATAGAGTTGATGGCTTTTGGAAGTGAAGTATGCGGGTCTTTTGTTTCTGCGGCAGTTGTACCTACCAGCTCAATACCTACAAATGCAAAAATAGCAATTTGGAAGCCCGCCAAGAAACCTGTTACACCATATGGAAACATCGACTCTGTTTCAAATAAATGGCTCACCGAAGCCTTGACCCCATTTGGAGAGGTAAATCCGGTACCAATTAAGTAAATACCCGCCAAAATAAATAAAATAATTGCGGTAATTTTGATGAGTGAGAACCAAAACTCCAGTTCACCAAACAAACGAACGGCCACAAAGTTGAGTATGGTTAATATGGCTAATGAAGTAAATGCAGGAATCCAAACGGGTAAATCAGGATACCAAAACTGCATGTACCCCCCGATCACAATTACATCGGCAATCGCTGTAATAATCCAGTTACACCAATAAGACCAACCGAGAAAAAAACCTGCCCATGGACCTAAATAAGCGGTTGCGAAATCGGCAAATGTTTTAAAGTTCGTATTTGCAAGCAATAACTCACCCATTGCTCGCATCACGAAGAAAAAGAAAAAGCCAATAATTAAATAGGTTAAAATAATTGAAGTACCGGAAACACTTAATGTTTTCCCAGAACCCATAAATAATCCGGTACCAATTGCACCGCCAATCGCAATCATTTGAATATGGCGATTTGTCAATGAGCGTTGCAATTTTTCCTCTTCTTGACCAGTCATATGTTGACTGCCAAGGAGGTCTCCTTCCAGGAACTGCTTTCCTTTATTATTACTCATGTAATATTAACTCCAATTTATAGCAACCGTTATAAATATGTTTTAATAATATGAGTTATGAGTTTCGCTTGAACCGAATAAATCATCCTACAAATATTATTAAAACCACTTATAATTTAGTAAATTCCATTTTTAAATCTTAAAATAGTTATTTAAAACAATAAAATATTAACCATAGAATTATCCCGTTATGCCTCATCATCTTAATCGATAAAAATGAACCTATAAGTCCCTTTCATTCTATTAAGATGATGTATATCCATATCAATTTTTTGACTCAGGGATAATATAGTATTCCACATGAAATTTGGTGAGTTATGAAAACTCACTGCCTAATTAACCACCATTTGCAAATACTGGGTATTTTCCGATCTATTTGCTGCTTTTGGTTTTGAAACCTGTTTAACATTAATACTCAAGACGCGGACTAATGCTCCATTTTCAACGTTCAGTTCTTGAGCCTGTTCGGCGCTTAGCTGTAGTTGTTCCTGATAAGGTGAGCTATACACCACAATTGCCCGATAGTTTTCATAATCGTCATTAGCAACAATATAAGGCTCATCGCCTAAATTTAGACGAGTAGAGTCTACAACTTTGACTGCTAAAATCTGACTTTCTTTAATAGCGCGTAAATTTTCGATATCTGCCTGTAGCGTCGCGCCACCGTCAAAAATATCTATATAACCTTTATACCGCAGCCCTTCTTCCAGTAAGAGGTTGTAGGCTGGTCGAGTATTTGGATGAACCATACCAATTGCCGCTTTAGCATCGTCTGGCAACATATCGACATAGAGCGGATGTCTCGGCATCAGCTCGGCAATAAAAGCCTTTTGCCCTATTCCGCTTAAATAGTCCGCTTTGGTAAATTCAATATTAAAAAATTTATGGCCTACCGCATTCCAAAATGGTGATTGCCCATTTGCATCGGAATAACCACGCATTTCGGCAACAATGGTTTCTTCGAAATATTGACGAAATGCAGACAAGAACAAGAATCGTACTTTAGATAAAAACTTACCATTTTTATTTAAACGGTAGTCTGGATCTAAAAATAACGTACAAAGCTCGCTACAATTCGTGTGGTCATTACTCAAATACAAAGTTGGTAAAGCGTTATAGACACTTAAAGGTTCCGAGGCATGCACTTGGGTGCCTACATGGAAATTGTACCAAGGCTCTTTTAAACCAAGCGCAACTTCAATACCGCAAACACCCACCACTTTATTGAGCTCAGTATCTTCTAAAACAAATAAATAAACCTGATCTGCTTTTGGTAATTCACCTGCTACTGTTTTAAAAGCCCGTTCAATACGTGCCGCCAACTTTTCAATATTTGGCTGCAAAGATGTCAAACCAAAACCCGCTTTTTGAGCCAAAAGGTAAAGATCATTAACATCCTTAGGTTCAATGTAGCGAATAATCATCATGCTGCTTGTTCATCCTTTTGAATTTCTACAAAGCGAGCAATTGCACGTTCAAAACGTTTTAGACCTTCATCAATATCAGCAAAAGGAATAATTAACGATGGTGTAAAACGTACAACGTTTGGACCAGCAATCAGACTTAATAAACCTTCCTCACCCGCAAGGTTATTAATATCTTTTGCTTTACCTGCAAATTTATCTTTTAAAACACAACCAAGAAGTAAACCTTCGCCACGTATTGTTTTAAAGACTTCATATTTTTCATTTAATTGATTTAAAGCATTTTTATAGTAATCATGACGCTCTTTAACGCCTTCAAGTACTTCTGGTGTATTAATAAATTCGAATACAGCACCTGCAACTGCACTTGCCAGCGGGTTACCGCCATAAGTCGTACCGTGTGTACCCACTGAAAAATGCGGCGCAAATTTATCAGTTGTTAACATTGCACCGACAGGGAAACCACCGCCCAATGCTTTTGCAGTAGTAAGCACATCCGGTGTAACACCGTAGTTCATGTAAGCATAAAGTGAACCTGTACGACCGACACCTGTTTGCACTTCATCAAAAATAAGTAAGGCACCAAACTGATCACACAGTTCACGTAAACCTTTTAAAAATTCGATATCAGCAGGAATTACCCCACCCTCACCTTGTACAGGCTCTACAATTACTGCACAGGTTTGCTCATTAATAACTGCTTTAGCCGCTTCTAAATCATTATAGGCAACATGGCTAATGCCGTTTGGAAGTGGTGCAAAGTCTTGTGAATATTTTGGCTGACCACCAGCCGAAACGGTAAATAAAGTACGACCGTGGAACGCGTTGTTAAATGCCACAATACCGCTTTTACCCGCAACACCGCTGTCGAGTCCAACTTTACGAGCAAGCTTTAATGCTGCTTCATTTGCTTCTGCACCTGAGTTACAGAAGAATACTTTGTCTGCAAATGTATTTTCAGTGAGTTGTTTAGCAAGACGCAGTACGGGTTCATTGGTATAACCATTGCCGACATGCCAAAGTTTTTTTGCTTGTTCTGTTAACGCATTGACTGCCACTGGATGCGCATGACCTAATGCATTTACTGCAATCCCGCCTGCAAAATCGATATATTCTTTATTTTCTTGATCCCAGATACGTGAACCTTCACCACGTACCGGAATGAAATTTGCCGGTGCAAATACTGGAACCATCCATTCGTTAAAGTCATTTCTGGAAACTGCAAAATTATTCATTGTGGCTTGCCCATCAAATTAAGATTATTAGGATTATCGATGGGTCTATTATTAAAAATCAAAATGACTCACAAAATTTGTAATTTAGTAAAAAATGAATTATTTTTTATCAATCTGATAATTGACAATGACATTATGGACAATATTGATCAAATTATTTTAGGTTTACTTAAAGATAACGCACGGATGTCTGTAACCGAGATAGCCGAAAAAGTTCATGTTTCAAGAGCAACGGTTAAAAAGAGAATGGAATATCTCGAGTCTTCCGGCATCATTACCGGATATACGGTTCGTTTTAAACCAAATGCTGAACGCAATGTCATCCGCGCATGGATGAGCATTATGGTCGAAGGTACTAAAGCACAGTCTGTGATTAAAGAACTACGTCTAGAAAGCGCGGTTGAATGTCTGCATAAAACTAATGGTAAATGGGATATTTTGGTCGAGCTACGCTCCGACACCTTAGAAAACTTCGATAAAGTATTAGAGAGAATTCGAAATATTTCAGGTATTTACAATAGTGAAACTAGTATTTTGCTGGCGAGCCATAAGACCTAATCATCACGTTAAATCTCAAATTAAACATGGGGTGAGCCAACTTACGGCTGAGCTCATCCATTTCCCTTTCATTCAAAAAATTCTCTATGGCCGCTCATTAAATCTAAAAACACCATTCCAACGATGAACCTATTCTAATAATCCTCAATAAATTTTTAATTTTTTTAAATAATCAAAATCAAAAACTTAAAACACCTTCTCAGTTGAACTCACCCTTTTTCTACTTAATCCCCTCATCAAAGCATTTGACAGAAAATTTAAAACATAATACATATAGTATTATATTTTATATGTTAAAACCTAAGGACAAGGTATAAAAAATGGCTAAAACTCAACTACAACACTTCATTAACGGCGAATATGTTGCTAGCAAAGGAAATGATTTCTTCGATTTGGTAAGCCCAGTCACTGGTGAAGTCTACGCACAATCGCCGAATGCGACCGAGGCAGAAGTTGATGCAGCTTATGCTGCTGCAAAAGAAGCATTTAAAATTTGGGGACGTAGTACACCTTCGACTCGTCAAAAAGCATTACTGAATTTGGCAGATGCTATTGAAGCAAATGCTGACCGTTTGATTGAAGCGCAAAGCCGCAATACAGGTCAGTTAAAACATTTAATTGCATCTGAAGAAGTTGGTGCATCGGCAGATCAAGTTCGTTTCTTTGCAGGTGCTGCCCGCTTACTCGATGGCACAGCAACTGGCGAATATTTAGAAGGTTTAACTTCTTCTATTCGCCGCGAACCAGTCGGTGTGGTTGGTCAGGTTACACCTTGGAACTATCCACTCATGATGGCAATTTGGAAAATTGCTCCTGCTTTGGCAGCGGGTAACACTGTCGTATTAAAACCAAGTGACACAACACCTGAAAGTACCCTCTTACTTGCAGAAATTGCTGCACCATTTTTTCCGAAAGGTGCATTTAACGTGGTGTTAGGCCAAGCGCAAGTTGGTTCAAAAGTGGTATCACATAAAACCCCTGCTCTCGTTTCTATTACAGGTTCAGTTCGTGCCGGATTACAAGTTGCTGCTTCTGCTGCGGCAAATTTAGCAAAAGCTCATCTTGAACTTGGCGGTAAAGCACCTGTACTGGTTTTTGAAGATGCTGATCTTGATAAAGCCGTAGAAATGATTGCTTTAACAGGCTATTTCAACGCAGGTCAAGACTGTACTGCTGCAACACGTGTGATTGTGGCTGAATCTGTTCATGACGAGTTTTTAGCTAAACTTATTGAAGCTGCAAAAAATACACGTTTTGGCGAACCAGATGATCAAGACGCGCTTTATGGTCCTCTTAACAATGCCAATCAATTAAAGAATGTTAAAGCGTTTATCGACAACTTACCTGCTCATGCCAAAGTTGAAACAGGCGGAAAACTGGCAGACCGCCCAGGCTTCTATTTTGAACCGACTGTTATTAGTGGTTTAAAACAACACGACGATGCTATTCAGAACGAAATTTTTGGACCAGTGATTACCGTTCAGAAATTTACAGATGAAAATGATGCCATTGAAAAAGCCAACGATGTTGAATATGGCCTAGCTTCAAGTGTTTGGACCAAAGATCATGCTCGCGCAACACGTCTGTCACGTGAACTTGATTTCGGTACAGTTTGGATTAATACCCATATTCCTTTAACCGCGGAAATGCCACACGGCGGCTTCAAAAAATCAGGATATGGTAAAGATTTATCTGGCTACGGTTTTGAAGAATATACCCGTGTTAAACATGTGATGAGTTCAAACGAATAATAACAATGCGTTTTGAAAGGAGATCAAAATGAATAAGCAAGAAATGAAAGACTTGGTGACTAAAGCACACCACGAGTTATTTAATTTGCATGACACCACTGCTCTAGACCGTTATTTTTCTGAAGACTTTATAGAGCACTCACCACTCGTTGCAAATGGTATTTCAGGTTTACGTCAACTGGTAGAAGACTGCCCAGATATGCAACACGAAGCTGTACGTGTACTCGCAGATGGTGACTTGGTTGCAATTCATGGCCGCTTTCAGGGCTTAGATGAAAAACCATTGGTTGGGTTTGATATTTACCGAGTAAAAGACGGCAAAATTGTCGAGCATTGGGATGGTCTTGTGGCAGAAGCTGCGCCAAATGTAAGCGGTAGAACTCAACTAGATGGTCCCACTGAAATCGTAACTCACCATGACCCAGAGAAAAACCGCGAAATTGTGACATCTTTCTTTAAGAAGTCATTAATTGATGGCAATTATGATGCCTTTAAAGAATATACCGACGGCGACCAGTTCATTCAACATAGTCCAGATATTGGTGATGGCGTTAAAGCAGTCATTGATTTTTTGAACAATATCCGTAATGAAGGACAAGGTTTGGTATACTCAAAAACGCATCGCTCCATTGCTGATGGTCAATTTGTATTGACACATTCCGAAGGCAGTATTGCTGGTAACCGACATGCCTATTTTGAACTATGGCGTGTAGATAATGGCAAAATTGTTGAACTTTGGGATGCAATACCGGCTGTGCCTGAAGATGAACAGGCTGTCCATGGTTATGGCGTGTTTTAATAACTATTTATCCGCTTCATTAAGCTAAGTCTTTTGACTTAGCTTTTAGAGAATTCGCCATGTCAGCATATACGATAATTTTTGCACCTATTGCTCAAGCAACTCGTTCGGAACAAGTTGTAGAACGCTTGGAAAATGCAATTATCTCTGGTTTGCTCAAAAGCAATGAACAACTTCCTAATGAAGCAGACTTAGCACGCTTAATGGGAGTTTCGCCAATCACTGTTCGCGAAGCATTAAATACTTTACGCGTAAAAGGTTTAATTGATACACGTCGTGGAAGAAATGGTGGAAGTTTTGTTTGTGAGCTACCTTCTGATTTACTTTTAAATCAACATCCTTTGCGCCAAGCTTCAAATGAGTATCTTGCCGATTTAAGCGAGTTTCACAGTGCAATTTTAAGTCATAGTGCCTATCTGGCCGCTCAAAGAACTACTGAATATGAACTTAACAAAATAAAAAAGTTAATTGAACAATTTGAACAAGCTGTTGAAGCAGATACACGTGCACAGCTTGATTTACGTTGTTTGCTAACGCTTACCTCATTTGCCCAATCTGCAAGGCTGGCAAATCAGGAACTCACGATTCAGGCTGAATGGGCTCCGCTTATCGCCGTACTTTATCAAGATGATGATTTTCACCGTGAGGTTGTAAAACAATATCATCATCTTTTGTCGTCTTTTATGGAAAACAATGAGAATGAAGCTATGATTCAAGCCCGAAAAATAGTTTCAATGCTCACTGACCAAATGCTTCGGTATAAGTTATCGAGTGAATAAAAATAATAAATATGATGGCTTATCAATAATCAAGTTAGAAATATGGAATTTTAGGAGTTATAGGAATGACCCAACAGTTAGATATAGAAGAGCTACAAAATTTGTTAAAGACGGTGGTTGACGAAACAACCTCTATTACAGAAAAACTCGCAACTAAGGCGAGCAAGATTTTGTCAAAGCATGCATCTGAAAAAAATGCAGATATTAAGCTTTCAACTTCAGAACGCTCTGCTTTGCAAAAGGAAATTAAAAAAGCACTTAATCAAAGCCATTATAGTCAAGGAACTGGTTTTGCGAGTTATAGTCCGGCAACTCAAGAGGAACAAGACTACTGGACACTCGAATGGTGGTATAAAAAAGAAGATCAATTACAACAAGCAAAACTTGAAAACTATCAAAATGCGCAGCGCTTTTTAGATTTCCGCTCATTTGAGTGGTTCCATAAACCTGCACAAAATAAAAGTCCATGCATACATGGACCTTATGTTGATTATATCTGTAATGGTGCCTACACCATTACCATTGCCCACCCTGTCATGATTCATGACCACTTTATTGGCGTCATTGCGACCGATATTTTAGTTTCGGCTCTCGAAAAACTGCTTATGCCCAAACTCAAAAATATTAAGCAAAAGACTGTCATTATGAATGATTCATCTCGGGTCATTACTTCAAATGACATTAGCATCAGAACCGGGACATTATTTAAAGAAAAGACTGATCAACAGTTTTTCTCGCAACCATGTCAGTCTTTCCAGCTGGTTGTCATCTAAAAAGCAAAGAATATTGGCCTTTTATTCTCGCTTTAGTGTGCCATCAAGGTGATATAGCACTTTAAGCCCTTAGCTGTTGTTCAAACTTTCTTCAAATAGACTTGTTTATTCAGGTCTAGGGGAAGTTTTGGCCTAAAAATAGCATCGCCTTTCTGGATGAAAAGCAAAAACAACGAAATTTGAGGTTGAAAAGACATGGAAAGTAAAGCGTCTTCCTTAAAAAAATTATCACTATGGCAAGTCACAATTATTGGTATTGCCTATATGACCCCTATGACGGTTTTCGATACTTTCGGTATTGTTTCCGGAATTACCAATGGTCATGTTCCCCTCGCATATTTACTTGCTTTAGGCGCGATGCTGCTTACTGCTTGGAGCTATGCGAGGTTTAGTAAAAACTCAGAAAGATCAGGTTCGGCCTATAGTTATACTGCAGAAAGTTTAGGGCCTAGAAGTGGATTTTTCGTTGGCTGGTGCTCTCTACTCGACTATCTTTTATTACCGCTTATTAATGTGTTGCTGGCTGCAATTTATCTCACCGCACTCATTCCGAGTATGCCTTATTGGTTTTGGGTGCTGGTATCGGCGGGCCTTGTGACTTTAGTCAACTGTTTCCGTATTCGGTTACTTGCCAACTTAAGTCTCGTATTTGTGTTTGCTCCGATTATCCTCATGGTCATTTTTGTATATTTAGTGGTTAGAGGTATTGGTTCGACCCAAGGTTATGAGCATGTGCTTACTCTGGCTCCACTATGGCATGGTCAACAATCGCTATTACCGCTTGTTGCTGGTGCTTCGGTTTTATGTTTTTCATTTTTAGGTTTTGATGCAGTTACTACTCTTTCAAATGAAACCAAACAACCCACCAAGAATATTCCCCGAGCAGTCATGTTAACCACACTTGCGGGTGGGCTTATTTTCTTCACAGCTGCTTGGTTTATTCAACTTTATTTTCCAAACAATGTTCGCTTTCATCATCCTTCAGAAGCATTACCAGAAATTGTGCTTTATGTGGGTGGTGCTTTGTTTCAGTCCATATTCTTATGCGGCCAAATTATGAACACAGTCGCCTCAGGTCTTGCCTCACATGCCAGTGCTTCGCGTTTACTGTATATAATGGGGTCCGACAATATTTTTCCTAAAAAGTATTTTGGAACCATCCATAGCTCTTTAGGGACACCATTTTTCTCGGTTTTATTTGTCGGGCTTATTTCAATGTCGGCTATTTTCTTAGATTTAGCTCAAGTTGTTAGTCTGATCAGTTTTGGTGCGCTCGTTGCTTTTACAGCCGTAAACTTCTCAGTTTTTATGAAATTTTATATTAAAGATAAACAACGTTCAGGTTTTAAAAATAAATTTCTAAACCTGTTTTTACCGTTGTTATCGGTCATTAGCATTATTTGTTTATGGCTCAATCTCGACTCATCTTCACTGATTTTTGGATGCTTCTGGTTAACTTTAGGCATTCTCTTATTCATTTATAAAACGATTAAAAAACAAAGTATTGCAATTAGTAATGCTTATTAATTTTTTAAGGAACGTCGTCATGAAAATTATTTCTAAACCTCAACTTTTAAAAGATGTGGAATATAAACCAAGTAAGTCTTTACAAGTGGGTAAAGAATGGAGCTGGTTAAATCCAAAACACGCGAAATTTGACTCAACCACGGTTAATGGTACTTCGGTAAATAACCCAGCCAACTACTATGAAAGCTCGCTGTCTGATTGGCATACCTTTGACAGTTTAAATGCTGATATTGAATGTGATGTCGTGGTTATTGGCGGTGGTTTATTAGGTTCATCGACTGCCCTACACTTAGCTGAACAAGGTGTAGATACTGTTTTATTAGAAAAAAATAGAATTGGTAGTGCCGCTTCTGGCCGAAATGGTGGACAACTTACTCCTGGTTTAGCACGCTGGGAAGCTCAAGAAATGGCCGATCGCTTAGGTTATGAAGATGCAAAAAAACTTTGGCATTTTACTTCTACGGAAGCCATGCAGCTCATTGATGATATCTCTGAAAAATACCAACTCAACTTTGATCGTAAATACGGCCATATTACCGCCGCCGTTCATGAAGGACATTTGGTTGGCTTAACCCAAGGTGCCGATGCCCGAAAATACTTAGGTGAAGACCATACCCGTATTGTGGGTAAACACGAACTCATGGACTTTATTAAGTCAGACTACTATACAGGTGGTTTAATTGATGAGTTAGGTGGACAAATTCATCCGTTGGCTCTAAACCGTGGTTTAATTTATGGCTTTTGCCAAAATGGCGGTACTGTTTATGAACAAACAGAAGTTATTTCAATAGAAGAAAAGGCAGATGGTATTTATGTTCAAACAGTAAATGCTGTCGTAAAAGCTAAAAAATCTGTAGTTTTAGCGGTACACCATGCCTCGTTTAAACTTTTATCTGAACAGAACAATACCACTATTCCGTTTTATACCTATGTCGCGACCACCGCTCCTTTAGAGTTTGACACCAAAGAGCTTCTGCCATTTGGACATCCGGTTTATGACACTCAGTTCCAGATTGATTACTACCGGCCTGTGTTTAACAACCGTTTATTGTTTGGCGGCCAAGGTACTGGCACATGCTGGGGGCCAGAGAAAACTTTAAATTATCTAGAGCATCGAATTCATACCGTGTTCCCTCAAATTAAAAATCTAGAAATGGATTTTGTCTGGAGTGGAACCACTGATTTAACTGTAAATGGTGCAGTCGACAGTCGTAAGTTTGGTAACAAGTTCCCGATTTATGCAGTTCACGGCTGGAGTGGTCATGGTGTTGCACAGACGGTACGCATTGGTAAAGCCATTGCAAATGACTTTGTTGGGCAATCTAATGACTTTGAAATGTTATCCAAAATTGACCATCAATATATTATTTTTGGCCGTACGCTTGCCCCTGTCGTTATTCCACTCGCAAAAAGTATGTATGGCATCGGTGCAATGATTAACCCAGGCAAAATGGTATCTTTCTAATTTATAAAAACATCATTTTCTAAAAAGGATTCGTACAGTTTTGTGCGAATCTTTTTATATAAAGGCAATATTGCTTTTCAAACTAGGTTATCCCTATTCAATCCATTACAATAGCGCCAGCTTTTTTAGACAGCGCATAGTATTTTGAGTAACTCATCTTCCCAATTAAAACGTGGACTTAAAAATCGTCACATCCAGTTAATCGCTATGGGTGGTGCTGTGGGCACAGGACTTTTTTTAGGCTCTGCACAAGTCATTCAGTCTGCTGGTCCTTCAATCATTTTGGGTTATGCCATTGTTGGTTTGGTTGCATTTTTAATTATGCGCCAAATGGGTGAAATGATTGTCGAAGAACCTGTAGTTGGCTCTTTTAGCTATTTTGCACAAAAGTATTGGGGAAGATTTCCCGGTTTTTTATCGGGCTGGAACTATTGGGTTGTGTACATTTTAGTTGCGATGACTGAGCTTACCGCCGTGGCTAAATATGTACATTATTGGTGGCCTCATATCCCAGCATGGGTTTCGGTTTTATTTTTCTTTGTGCTGGTCACGTGCTTGAACTTAGGCAATGTTAAATTTTATGGCGAATCTGAATTTTGGTTAGCCATTATTAAAGTTACCGCAGTCATTTCAATGATTGTGTTTGGCTTATATTTATTGCTTACAGCCGGCAATGATTCTATAGCGAGCTTTTCAAACCTGTGGCAGCATGGCGGATTTTTCCCGCATGGCTTTTCGGGTTTGTTCTATATGCTCGCCTTTTTAATGTTTGCATTTGGCGGTATTGAACTGATTGGAATGACCGCTGCTGAAGCAGAAAATCCTGAAAAAAGTATTCCACAAGCGATCAACCAAGTTATTTTTCGAATTTTGGTTTTTTACGTGGCCTCGCTCGCAATTATTATGTCCCTTATTCCATGGAACCAACTGGACCTTGGTGGTTTAGATAAAAGCCCCTTTGTCATGATTTTTAGTCAGCTTGGCATTGGTTGGGCGGCACATTTACTTAACTTTATTATTTTGACTGCTGCACTTTCAGTTTATAACAGCGGCATGTATGCCAACAGCCGAATGTTGTATGGACTGGCAGTACAAGGCAATGCCCCTAAAGTCTTTGCCAAAGTAAGCAAACAAGGTGTACCCACAGCTGCTGTCGTCTTCTCTTCTATCCTGATTTTTGGGTGTGTTTTACTCAACTACTTTGTACCAGAAGAAGCTTTAAGCCATCTTATGTATATGGCTGTTGCAGCTTTGGTTTTGAACTGGGCGATTATTAGCTTTACCCATTTAAAGTTTAAGCAAGCCATGAAACTAGATGGAAAAGTTGCCAAATTCCCTGCTCTATTTTCGCCTTTGAGTAACTATGTCGTGCTCGCTTTTATCGGCATGATTTTATACATTATGTGGACTCAAGGCTTTAAAGAATCAGTAATTTTAATTCCGATCTGGATTACTTTAATGCTTGGTTTATATAAAGTTTTAAGGTTAGATAAATCACTCTGAACGTCCTAAAAGGCTTATTCAAACAGAATAAGCCTTTATTGTTTTAAGCGGCTGTAAACAAGTCTCACCTCTTTGCAAATTTCAACAGACCAAATATCTGCATCTCGTCTGATCAATCATCCATCACTTAGTAGTTTTTAGTTATATGCTATCCATTTAAAAATAGTGCTTAAGACATTTTTAAGAGATGATTATTAAGGTACAAGTGTTTACATGATCTATAAATATTTGTGTCAATGTTCAGCTAAAATCGTGGCTGACCAGATATATCGCGATCATCAATCAGGAAAAGACGCTTCATAAATAGCTCTTTTATCCACTTACTGATTTTGCTCCATTCACTGCGTCGCTTAATGATGAAAGACAGGAAAAATTTTATGGAAAAAACGCTGCAATGCCCAAAGTGTGGTTCTACAGAAATTGAAACACGTGACCATGACAAACTACTTAAAACCACTGGCGGTGTTTTACTAACAGCTGCAGGGACTACAGCGGGTACCGTAGGTGGTGCTGCAACAGGTGCTTCTATAGGAGCAGCGATTGGTACTGTAGCTGGACCATTAGGTGTAATTGTTGGCGGTACTGTAGGCACATTTGTCGGTGCAATCAGTGCAGGTATTACTGGCGGTGTAGTGGGTAATATTTTTGGTAAAAAAGCAGGTGTAATGATCGATAAAAATATATTTCAGGACTACCGCTGCCTAAAATGCAAATATCGTTTTAAAGTAAAGAAATAAACTAATTTCAATTGAATTAAGCAGGTAAAATCAATTTTCAACTGACTCTCCTGCTTAAACTCAACTTTTATAAAGTGCTCCAAATCATAAAGATATGAAGCAACTTGTCTAATAAATTAAAACCCAAATTTAGATTTTAATTTACTTCGCAATTCCATCTTGTTGGTACTGAGGTGAGCGTGGGCCATATAATAAGCCTGTACCCGGACTATAAGGAGTCGGGGTAAACAGTTGAGCATTTACCATACTTGCTATTGGATAAGCGCGATCATTAAAGTTGCTAGAGATCTGTTCAACCAAAGCACCGACTACAGCACCAAGTAAACCAGAGTTATTATCACTACTTGATTGGGATAACTTTTTCTCACCAGTCCAAATCACATCGCCTGTTTTTAAATCTACAAGTTTTGCATCTGCACTTACTGTAGCAACACTTTGAATTACTTGATATTTAGAGCCATATTCTTTAATTCGAATGTATAAAGCGGCATCTGCACCAAAAATCTCTTGTAATTTTTGAGGAGCAATAGACTGTGCATCACTGCCATTGGTGACACCATTCTCTTTGAACATGTTATCTACAACAGAGATGGGAAAAACATAATAGCCAGCTTCTGCTACAGGTGGTATTACGGTTGGCCAATAACTGTAAGTTGCTTTTACATCTGGTGAATCATTGACTGGTGGTAATACCAAAATTGACTTTGGCATATGAGCTTTATAAGCGGTTATGTCTTTATTCGGTGCCGGAGTAACTGCACAGCCAGTAAATGTAATGCTAGAAATAACCAAACCAGCAATTAGAAACTTCTTAATCATGATTTTGTATTCCCACCATTCGCATTCATTTTTTGCAATAAGCGATCCATTAAAACTGTAGACTCTGGATAGACTTGGCGTTCAAGCTGGAAATACTCGATTGCTTTTTGAGAATTATTTTCTTGTAAATACAATAATCCTAAATGCGCATATAACCCTGGCGGAACAGCTAGGCCCTTACCTTTAGTTTTTTGAATCTCTGCTTCTAATGTCGTGATTTGTGCACTTGGTGTCGCTTTTTCAGGTGCGGTATACATCAAATAAGTTTGATGCGGATAACTTCCCCAATTATATAAAGACTGAGGACCAGTGGCACAGCCCACCAATCCCAAAGCAAGAACACTACTTAAAACAATTTTTTTCATCTAACACATATCCAAAATTATTGAATTGACCAACGGTTATTTTGAATATCTGTTACAAGATTATTTACTGCTTCACGAACAGCTAAATCGAGCACTTTACCATTTAAAGTAGAATCATAAGAGGCAGTAGAACCAAAGCCTAAGACTTCACGTGCACCTAATGCATATTCACCAGCACCTTGTACTGAGTGCACAACTTCTGAAGTTTTTACATCAATAATATTTAAATTAACTTTTGCATAAGCAACTTGCTGTTTACCGCGGCCTAAAATACCAAATAGTTGCTGATCACCAACTTCTTTACGGCCAAACTCAGATACATCGCCAGTAATCACATAACGAGCACCTTTAATAGATTGAGCAGTATTGCTATAACCTACTTCTTGTTTAATTTCAGATAAATTGTCGCGATTTAAAACTGAAAAATAACCAGTTTGCTGTAAATGTGTCTCAAGAATCGTTTTCGCTTGGCCACCTAAACGGTCTACATTATCTGAGAAAACTCCTCTCATATAGCTAGAGCGGTTATCAAACTTACCAATAGAGACAGGAGCTTTTACTCCATTATATTTAATTGCAGAAGTTGCTGCGGTGACTTGAGGGCTTTGTATCGTTCTTGATGTTTCAGTGGTTGAACATGCGATTAAACCAAAAGAACTCGCCATAGTAATGATTAATATTTTTTTCATGTTTACTCTATAAAGATAGCTAAAATACAAAGAATACATATTATATACAAAAAGACTATCAAATGAGCTGATAAATTAATTTATGGCAAAAATCTGATCAATTAAATTAAAACTTTTAAGTAATCCACTTATTATTTTATGAATACTTAATCATAAGAAGCATATAAATAGTCACTCGAATGAGCTGTGCATGCCTACGAAGTCACTTAGAAAAATTCTATCTGTACAATCAAAATCAGCTACTTACTTTACGCTACTTATAAGATATGAAAGAATTGTGAACTCATATAACTTTTGAAATTTAAAATGAGAAAAATATTATTTTTAAGTTTAGTCAGTGTGCTTAGCTCATATAGCTTTGCAGATGATAATAATTCGGTTTATCGAGGACTTGGTACTGGGCCTCAGGATTTTCTAAAGTTCCAAATACTCAAACAAAAAGGCTTTTTAGCCAAGAAACCTAATATTTCGCGAGCAGACTATAACGATATATATAAACTCAAAAAGCCTTATGAGTTTATGGGACAAAATGTCGTACTCATTTCAGATGAATATATGTCTGAATATGTGGGCTGTTGTGTGAGTGAAGGTTGGGGAGCTGTATTTAAGCAAACTTCTAATTTGAAATTGATTGAAAAATTTGCAAAAACAAATCAATGTAGTGTCGGTCCTATAGAGTCAACCAGTGATTACTATGGCTTTAAAATCCGTTCTCTACCAAAAGGTAATTACTATGAATTATCATGTCGTGAACGTGACTTAGCTCAGTCTGAATAGATAGGAATTAACTGTTAAAAAATAAGAGCCAAACAAGTTGTTTGGCTTAGAATTTTAATAGTGAAAATATTATTTAAAAAGCCTGTTTAATAAAATACTTACATTTTTATTATCTCATAAATTTAACTAGAATAGCTAGCTTACAAAATCAATAGCAGCAAAACTATTATTCCAGCTAGTTATTTAATCAAGAAATTATTCACACATATCATCTCCCCATTTATCATAGGAATATAAAACAGCATTCACAGAGTAATCTGTTCGTTTTAATTTCCCACCTTTAAAATCATAAAGCCCACCAGAAGTTGGTATAACAATATTAATTCTATTATTTCTCCCTAAGCAATAAGTTTCCACGCCCTGCCCTTTTCCTTTCAATACCCATCCATCTTTTTTTAACAGACTAATTACTTTGTCTATTTGATTAGTTTTTTTGGGTAAATCAAAAGAAGAAATTTGAACTTCTGCTTTACGCAACGAATTTACAATTTCAAGATTATTCCCTAATAATACTTTCATTTTTGTTTCAAATGGATATTTATTAGAAGGTTGTTCATATACTCCATTAGAACAACCCATTTGTATTAATAAAGTAAATAAAAAAATTAATTTTAATAAATTTTTCATATAAATTATTCACATATATCCAAACCCGATTTGTTATAACTATAAGAGACTATATCTCTATTATAATTAGTCATATATAAATCGCCGCCCTTAAACGTAGTCACAGTTTTAGAAGTAGGACTAACAACATTGATACTATTATTTAAGCCTAGACAATAGGTTTCAGAACCTATTCCAGCTCCTTTATAAGTCCAACCATCTTTTTTCAATAATTCAATAATTTTAGAAGTCTTATCTGATTTTAATGGCAATTCCAAGTAAGCTAATTGAGCCTCCGCACGATTTAATGAATTAACAATTTTTATATCATTACCTACTACTGGTCTTATTTTAATAAAGAACGGGTATTTGTCAGCAGCAGCTTCATGAGGTCGCTTATAACAACCAACTTGTAATATTAAAAAAAGCAGAACTAACACTGAAAATATTTTTTTCATTAGGAATTTATTCACAAATATCTATTCCCCATTTATCATACATGTAAGACACACCATTCATGCTATAGTCTGTTATATTTAATTCTCTTCCTTTATAGTCATAAACACCATTTGATATAGGAACAACAATATTTATTTTATTATGTAAGCCTAAACAGTAAGTATCTACGCCTTGACCATGCCCTTTTAATACCCAGTCATCCTTTTTTAACTGACTAACTACTTCATCTATCTGATTAGTTTTTTTTGGTAAATCAAAAGAAGAAATTTGAACTCCTGCTTTATGGAATGAGTTCAAATTTTCAAGATTATCGCCTAATAAAGCTTTCATTTTTGCTTCAAATGGATACTTATCAGAAGGTTTTTCATATATTCCATTAGAACAACCTATTTGAACTAATAAGGAAAAAATTAATATAATTTTCCAAAAATCATTCACACAAATCCTCACCCCATTTATTATAACTATAAGATATAGCATCAGAATTATAATCAGTTATATTTAGTTTACCTCCTTGATAATCATAAACACCAATTGCAGTAGGGCTAACAATATTAATACTATTATTAGCTCCTAAACAATATGTATCTACCCCTTGTCCATGCCCCTTTAATATCCAACCATCTTTTTCTAATTGATTAATTACTTTTTTCAATTTATTAGGATCTTTTTCAAATCTAAAAGAAGAAATTTGAACTTCTGCTTTACGCAACGAGTTTACAATTTTAAGATTATCGCCTAACAATGCTTTCATTTTTGCTTCAAATGGATACTTATCTGAAGGCTGTGGATAAATGCCTCCCCCTCCACCGCAACCAGTGAATGTGAAAAGCATAAAAGCTGCTAAACTCAATTTATTTAATTTCATATTTAGTCCTTAATCGCTCCCGTAATGGTTCTGCCTTGTGCTTCAACCCCATATCCAAAATTAAAATCTGCACCGGGTGTACCTACACCAACTTCTAAACCTTTCATTGTATCTGAAGTAAAATATGCTTTTATCTTATCACTAACAGAACTTGAACCTGTATCAAGTGGAAGTACGACACCTGCTCGCACTCCCCAAATTCCACCACTAGCACTTCCTGCTAATCCTGTTAAAAACTGATCTGTACTATTAGCAGATGATCTTTCAGCAGGCTTATTAAATATATAACCTGCCATACAGCTTGCTGAAAATTTACCTTTTAACTTAGAAAGATCAGATGCACCTAATTTTCGACTACCATCAATTATCGAAATCGCGTTACGACCGATTGCTTTCGCTCCTTTTGCATCTGGCGTTGAAGCAGCCCCTACTTGAAAGACTTTACCATTATGTAAGTTTGTGATCTCTGCATACGCAAAAGGGCCCACACCACCTGAACAATAAACATAGTCAAATAAAGGAGCGGCTTTGAGCTTACACGTTTCACCTGTTTTTAACCAACAGTCATAATTGCGATAAGCTTCATACTCTAAATTGGATGCAGCTTTCGGACTTAAACCTATGAGTTGTCCTCCATAAGTCGGATATAGACCAAGTGCATCCACCCATAAAGTAGGGTTTAAAACATAAGCATGATGGTTTAAACCTGCATATAAATCGATTGGGTCTTTTGTTATATATCTTGCACTATAAGGTTCATAGTAACGATAACGGTTATAGTGCAGTTCTGTTTCACGGTCGTAATACTGCCCTTGAAAGCGTAAATTATTTTGTTCAAATGGATTATCTTGATTTACTACTTTAATTTCCAATGCCGTTCCCCACGTGTCTTGGAAAATTTCCCACACACACTCTCCTCGGGTATTGGTCATGGTTTGGGGTGTTCCGACCTGATCACAATGGTAAAAGGTAATTTGCTCTACATCAGTACGCTTTTTCCGAGTATTACTATTCCATACTGGGTCTTTATAAATAGAATAAGGTTTTGTTTGATATTCCTGATAATCAGGTGTTTCTATCAGCTGAATGAAATCCTTATAACCTGTTTGTAATAAGGGAGTGAAGCTATCAGGTTCATAAATATAGTGCTTTGTATAACTAGTCTGTGCCGATTTGACAGACTCCCATATCATTAAATCGCCATCCCAACCAAATAAGGTTAATTCATTAGATGTTTTTTTGTAGAGTCGACGACCAAATACATCGTAACCATATTCTGTAACTAGACCATTATTATTACTACGAATAAGTCTGTTTTGGTTGTCCCAAGTCAGCTTAAGGTTTTTACCAGCCTGAATAATCTCTGTCACATTACCTTGAGCATCATATTGGTAGTGTTTACCTTTATAACTTTTAATAAGGTTATTTTTAATTTGTGCTGGACTTAATACCGAGTCAGAATCAATTAAGTTACCTGCCGGGTCAAAGCTAAAGTTTTCTGTTTTGTGTAAACTTTGAGCTGCGATTAAACGCCCAATTGGGTCATATTGATAATTGAGCTTACCCAAACGGCTATCTTCAACTTGACTAAGCAAATAGTTTTTATCGTAGTGATATTTTCTATGTGCTTGATATTGTAAATAGTCTTGGGTTTCTTGCTCAGGTTGAATGAACTGTGAACTCAGTAATCCCACATCCGTATATTGTTTGGTTTGCATGAGTCCATTTGCTAATAGTCGTGTTGTTTCTCTATGCAAATCATCACGCTGAAATGAAGCAACTTCTTGGTTATTTAAACCAATTGCATAAATATGCCCTGAACCATAAACAAGATGATTCAGTGTATGTCCATCAGGTCGAATTGTTTTAATTAAATTTCCAAGCTCATCATATTCATAATGTAATACTGCTGTGAGCGGTTTCAGTTCTGGAATTTTATAATGCTGGTGCTCTCTAACCAACTGCCCAAGTGCATTGCGATAGAAATCAATTTGGCTAACCTCATTACTAGCTCGGCTCAGCTGGTTATTCAGGTTATAGTCAAATTGCTCTGTTTGTTTCTGGCCTGTATGTAAATGGGTAAAGCTTTTCGAAGCAATTTGTCCATCTGCATAATAGTCAAATTGGGTCAGTATATTTGGTTGACGGATTTGAAATAACCTTCCGTTCTCATTGTAAATATAGTGCTTTTCCTCTCCATCAAAGGCATGCTCACGTATCAAATATCCATACGGATTGTATCCAAACAAATATTCAGCTTGATTCTGGTTAATCAGCTTTTGAATGCGGCCTTGTTTGTCCCATTGATAAGTTACGCTATGACGATTGGCATCAATACGCTGCTCTAATAAGCCAACTCGATTGTACTTATATTCCGTTACTAAACCTTTAGTATCGGTATGTTTAAGTAAACGTCCTTCTTCATCATATTTAAAGTGTTCTTTTAACCCATCAGGATAAATAATTGTTTCTAACTGGTCGTTATTGTTACTACTATAGATAAATTGTACTTTCTGCATATCGGCATTATTTTGAGAAAGTAGTTTTCCATTTCTATCATATTCCCAATAACTACTTTTTTCAGAGCAATCACTATATGAAATCATCTGCCCCAATTCATTATATTGAATTTTTTTAACACCACCTTTTGCATCAATAACTTCAATCAATTGATTATCATTGTTATATTTATACTGTGTAATCTGACCTAAAGGATTGATCTCTTTGCTAACATTACCTTGAGTATCATATTCACGTTTCCAAATATTACCTTCAGCATCTTTAATTTCGATTGGCATATTATTTTTATTATATGCAAAACGAATTATCCCACCGTTTGGCTGGACAATCTTAACAAGTTGATCTTGATCATTGTATTCTTGTTGAGTTTCTCGCCCATCAAAATCGATTTGCCGAGTAATGCGCTTTTTCCCATCACGGCTATACCATGACTCACGCCCATCCGCTAAACGAGTTCGATAAGTAAACCCATCAAGATCAAAGTAATAATAAGTTGGTGTGTCATAAGCATCATAAACCGCCACTTGGCGTAAGCGCGGATGCCATTTTAGTTTGGTATGGAAACTGCCATCATCCGCCCATTCTTCTACTGCTTTAGATTTGGCTTCAGTTGATTCATAGCGAATATTTTGTCCACGCCCTGTACGGTCTGTATAGCGCGTTAGTTGATGAAATTGGTTATATTCATATGTTCTTGTATGACCATTCTGATCAATCGCTTTAATCAAGTTACCTTGGGTATCATAATCATAACGCGCTAATGGTTCGGGTTTATCATCTAAAAACACCGCAATGATTTTAACTTGCTCATTAAAAGCAAATTTCAGCTCATACTCTGCTTGTTTAAATTTAAAATTGATAACCTTTAAATATGCTATGTGATCTAACAAAAGATACTCTAGAAGAATTTCCTCTTGAGAAGTCTCATTCATTTTTTTAACTAAATAATAGTTTTTTCCCCCATCAAAGCTTTGAAAATGAGATCTCCATTCACCTCCAAAATCTAAAATTAATTCCCCATTTTTAAGGGGTTTAATAATCCATCCCTCATAAGGCACTTCATAAGTTTCAAGTGTAATAGAAGATGGCAGTTGATGCTTTCGCCCCTTACTATCAATAAATAGATAGCCTTGAGCAGTTTGTTGAATCATATTGGAGAATGGCATCATCCAACGTGCACCGACCATACTTTGATCAAACTCATCCATTTGTGAGTTATATTGCCTTATAAAAGAAAAACCTATTTTCGGTAAATAGAAGTCTGCATGTTGAACCCATTCAGCACCAATTGAATAGCTAATACTTTTTCCAGATTGGGAATCAGGGCCTTCACATGGAGGAGCATTTAAAGCATCTACCTGCAAACTTACAAACTCTAAAGTGTCTCCTTTCGTATGCCGTTCATATTCACCCGTCTGGTTGATTGGCACACTTGCATTACCTTTGTTTTCTAATGCTTGTATAGCTTTCAGTGTTTCTTGTAATAGCCATGCCAAAGTATATTTTTGACCAGCATTTGCTTGTTGTTGCAAAGTTTGACTTAAAGCTGCAATAGCTTGAGTTGCTTCTTGTTGCAAATGGCTTGTTATATTTGGTTGTATTTTAGGGGTTAAGTCTGCTTGGCTCGGCTTTCCTAATAAATCAATGAGTGGAACAGCCCAGTTAGTAAATTTGAGTTTTGGATCTCGTTTTTCTGCACTCGCACCTGCCACAGTGGTTATTCCTGTATTTATACCAGTTGCAGGGGTCGCCATGCTTTGTAGGATGGTTACACCCAATGTTGCAGCGCTAGTAAGTAAACTGCCTAACTTCGCTTGAGTCTCTTTTAAAAACTTCTCTAAATCTCCAGCGATCATCGCATTGAGATGCAAACCTAAACGCTTAATATCTGTTTCTTTAATTTTTCCATTTTCTCGATATAAGCACTCGGCCATTAAACCAAACATCGGACGCAAAGCCATGCGCGCATGAGCTTCGTTATTCGGTTCCGAAAATAAACCAATTAAATTTGCAGCAAGTAACGCTCCACGTTGTGCAGCAGCTTCACCAGTTTTCTTATCTGTAGCATAGAGCATTAGGTCTAGTACACTACCTGTCAATGCAAAGATATTAGCAACCGTGGTTATGTTGGCCTTACTTTTTATTTGTTCTAATGAGGTATTTCCGCACACTTGTAAATACAACTGAATTTGACTTGCGATCATTTGCAAGTCTGCTACATCCGTCACGCTATTTAAGTTAAAAACAGCAAGTTCAACAGTAGGTTGTTTTTTAATTTCTTTATGTTGTGTATTCTCATTAGCCATTAATATAAAACCTTTAATTCATTAAATTACAACAATATTTTTCTATGTTGGATCGCTCTATTCATCCAATCTACTTTTTTGACCGAATAAAATTATCTAAAGCCCCTTGCTGAATAGGTGAATCTTGATTTATGGACTTAGATAATTTTGCGGTCATTTGATCAGTCAAAAAACCTTGGCTTTGCTCTTTTAGCATTTCAAGAGACTGGCTTGGATTTACCGCCATTTGTCCAAGACTTTTCATTTGATCGGCAGATAAATTGAGATTAAGTTGTTTAGAAACCGTATTGAGTGCGGTATTGGTTACTTGATTTTTAATCTGGCCTAGTGCTTGCCCAGCTAAATTATCTAAAGTATTTTTACCCAAGTTTTTGAAACTATTTTTATCAGTTGAAAGAAGATTATTTTGCAACTGAGACATCGTATTTTGCCCCACTGCTTCTAGGGCATTTTTCATTAATCCTTGAACACTTTTGACTGGCTCAGCCCAAGTGTATTTACGATTAAAATCACTGCTTTGTAGCCATGCACTAGTATTGTCCTTCTCAAAAACTACTTTAGCTGGTCCAGGCGCAATCCCTGTTACTTGTGCAAAACCATTCCCATCAAGTTTGCCTGTAATTTGCTTACCTAATGAATCAATGACCTTATAGCTATTTTGCTTAAAGAAGTTATCTCCACCATAACTCCGTAGTAGCTCCAACGCTCCCTGCATAGGTTTAGCTTTAGGTAACTCAGGAGCACTGGCGTTTGCACTCGCTCCTCCCATAAACAAATGCTGTCCTGCATTGACTTGGAATTTCCCGCCAGTTTTCGGAAAGATTCCTGAGCCATTCAGAGTAATTTGAGATGAGCCACCCGTGATTTTTACTTCTTTCGGGCTACTAATGATGACCTTGTCATCGGTTGATGAAATTGTAATTCCAAGTTTGCTCAACACATCCAGCGCATCTGCCTGAGCTTGTATTTCTACCTTGCCTTGTGCTGCGACTGCTTTTAGTCCACTTTGTGCTGCAAAGAGGCTGATCTTATTTTGAGCATGGGCAATGACATTCTTTTGAGTACTTATGTTAATGCTGTCTCCAGCAACCTGATTGATTTGTGCATCAGCCGAGATATGAATATCTTCAGACGTACTCAAGGCTATGCCATCCGGTGAGCTTAAAAGCAGTAAAGCTTTTTCAAATTTAGCGATTTGTTGCTGAATTTGTGAGGCAAAATCTTTTAACTGCTCAATCGATTCTATTTCATCGGTTTTCTGGTTTTTAGCGATGTCACTCAGTGCTTTACTGTTAGTCTGACTACCTTCAAGTTGCTTTTTGGCAACTTCGGCATCGAGGTGTTCGCCTTTAGCATTATCCTGTTTATAAGTAGATACCAATAAACCTTGCCCCGCACGCACTGCTCCCCATTGGTCCGTACGCAGTTCAAAACCTTCTCCGCGGTCTTCACTTTCCGCTTTATCTTTAGGATGGCTCAGTTTCCCCAGATTTAACTGGCTTGCACCATGACTGCTTTGGAGTTGGGTACTAATTTGTCCCGGTGTATCATCAAATCTGAGTTGTCCAAAACCACCACCTGACACTTCTTTGGAACGGATACCACTGAGCTTTTTAGTATCGGGAAGTTTACCTTTGTTATCAAATTTGGTTGGATGACGCTGAGCCTCATGCACTCGACCCATCACAAACGGTCGGTCTATATCACCATTAAAAAAGTTAATAACAACAATTTCACCAATACGCGGTAAAAAACGTGCACCGTAACCTTCTCCAGCCCACGGTGTTAGAACGTCAATCCAAGCTGAATCGGTGTCATTATTGTTGGTTCCTGCTCCACCATCATGGCTATGGTCATCACTACGGGTAAATAGGAAGCGGACTTTAATACGCCCCCATTCATCTACATAGATTTCTTCACCTTCAGGACCGACCACTTTCGCACGTTGTGGATGAGTGGCAGGACTATGAGTTTGTGGATTATAAGCTGGAGTAGTTGGAATATGACGACGTTGTAAAATCAACTGATTCGCTTGGCGCTCGTCAGTATTACTCGCTTGCCAATCACTTTGTTGAACTAAAGTTTGGATTTGCTGGTTTAAATCTTTGGGTAAATTATTTTGGTTATAGTAGTTCTTACCTACAATTAAAAACTCTTTATCTGCACCGTTATGCTGATCTATTTCAGGGTGTTCATTGAGTTCAAACCAATAGCCGACTTGGGTATCTCGTACTGTGGTTTTTGCAATGAACTGCTTAGACTGAGCATCATAATAAGCACTTAGGTTCTGGTTAAACTTTTCTAGTTGTTGATTGCTTGCGGAGGTTGCCCCATCTTCGCCATTTAAATCCTGCATCCATGCCGGACTATAGTGCCATGCTTCTTCGAGGCTTAAGCTCTGGTTGTCATAGTTTGAACTATGTTGGTGTTTACTTTGTACACTGCCTGCCCCATCAGTTTGTTGCAATACATCTGACTGCCAACGCTGCACAAAAACAGAAGTCGGCTGTAAACTACGGTCAGCCATTAGGCTGGTCATGCTATCGGATTGTTCAGTTGCACTGCTGCGGTGGTAACGAATCGCTCTTCTTGTCAGCGCTTCATATTGGTTATTATCATCAATCAAACGTAATTTTTGTGGCTGAATATGGTCCGTATTGCTAGCTACAGTAAGCTCTGCTTCGTCAATGAGCCAGCTAATGCCTTCACTACGCCATAAACGAGTTAAAAAGTCATAGTCACTTTCATTGAGCTGCATAACAAAAGGACGCACATCGTATGTCTGTTTTAACCCACTCAAATCTAAAGTCAGACTAGATGCAAATAATGGACTTTTTCCCTGCCATTCCTGAAATAGAATCTCACTAATTTCTTTCACACTCTTGTTCATAAACACACGACTATTTCTGCGTTTATGCCAGAGATAAGTTGGATCACTTATGGCCAGCTTATATAAAGTTAAAGCACCATCACTTTGTCCTTGTGATGCTCCGGTAATAATACCCGTAGTACGGAAAAAACTTCCTCGATCTGTTATTTGGTCAACAGCAACCTGCACCCCAATAAATGTCTTAAGTGGAATGTGAGCATTGGTTGATAAACAAATCAACTCAGCTGTCATGCCCTGATTAAGATAATGTTGCCCATCTATACGTTGTAAAAAAACCTGACTATTCAGGGATGCATCTGAAAATTGAAGATACACCGAACGATGTTGTGAGAGAAAACCAACACTCTCTAAGATCTGAAAAGTATTATTAAACATCACTTATTTTATAAATTTGAGTTACAATCGACTATATCTTATAAAAAATAGACAGATTTGTCTATCTTGTTTGTATTAACATCAATTTCAACCTTAGTCTGTCAAAGATTTTATATAAAAAAAATATAATGCTAAAACTTAAGTAAATAGTAATAACGCTGTATGAAATAGAATTAAAATAAAACATAATAGATATCCCCAAGGCCATATACTGAGTGATGGGTCATAATTTTTCTCTATACCACCGACATAAAAAACCGCTCCACAACTTTATCTCTTTCGTCCAAATTATTTGTACTTAAAAACTCAAACATTAAGCCATCTATTAAGTTTAAAACCATGTCAGCACTTGGTCTTAAATCACGAGTTTCTAGAGAAAATACCAAATCAAAAAGTTCTCTAGTCAGCCATTTTCTATACTCAATTGCCATACGGTAAGCTTGAGGATAAGTCACTTTAATTTCAAAAAAAGCTTTAAGTAATAAGTGATACAGACTGCTGTAATTGACATGTAAGACTACAATTTCTTTAAGCTTATCAGTTGGTGTGCGGTAATGGCTTGAGTAAATAATGGCGAGCACCTCTTCTTTAAGCAGGCTTTTTTGAAAAGCAATGCACATTTCAATCAGACCTTCTTTTGAGCGAAAATAGTTATACAACGTCGCCTTGGGTACTTCGCACTGTTTGGCAATCAGGTCGACACCTGCTGTATGAAACCCGTAGGTTGTAAATAGACCAATAGCTGTTCGAATAATATGTACTTTTTTGGAAGAGATTTCTAAATCATTTGACATAGTTTTACCGTTATAAATTCTTGTTGTTTCTAAAAGAGAAAAAAGCCTGTGCCCTTTTTGGGAGAAAAAAGGCACAGCAAAGCCATAAAGACTGTGCTTGGCACATCTCAAGTTTTATTGTTGATACAAATTTTTGAGCCGTAATGACTTAAAGCCTGAGAACCTTAAAGGCCAACAAACTGTTTAAAGATGATTTAAGTGGTGTCGTTATAGCTTTTGGCAAAGGCTGCCAAGAAATAATGGATGTGCAAAGCCAACTCCTTTTTATAGGGAGTTCTGCCAAAACATTAAAATTATGGTGGCAGAACGAAAGAGGGTTGACGAACTGGTCACACGAGGCCAGCACACCCGAAGGTGTCCCTCTCCCGTCCTACCGCTACGAGAGGGAGACGAGGAGCTGCACAAAACTATCCCTCAGAAGGAATAATTCTGATACTCGTGTGATTGCGGTTCGTCAAAACCGACTGGCAATGTGGCCAGCAAGCAAAGAATAGTGTCCAAGTTTCTTGCCGTCAAGCACACAAAATGACATTTGTTTTAAATTAGATCATTAAAAAAGTAAGGCTAAATAATCAACAAGTTATTGTTAATTTGAGGTTTATAAAAATAGTGAAAATCTTAATAGCATCTGTAAGACGAAATATTTAGGGCTTAATTAAGAGCAAGATATGGCTTCTTCATTTTTAAATTATCAATTCTATTGTGACTAAATGCTAAGAATTTACCCATACAAAAAGGGAGTGAATTTACTCACTCCTTTCTTATTAAATATTCGTGAATTACCAACCCCAACACGTTCCTGTAGCAGGTTTTCCACATAACTTGTAATTTACCGCATACCAAATACTTCCACCTGTACGCGGTGTTTTATCTTTCTTAATTTCGTCACGGGTCAAATCTGCAAGATTAGAAATTGAAGTTGCCGTAACAGAACCTTTAGCAGCATTTTTCACAAGCTGTAATGCGCCCAAATCTGCGGCAGTTGAAGTACCATAAATAATATCAGTTGGTTTGGTACTTCCCATCAGTAAGGAATAATCAGCAACCGCTGCCTGATAGCCTGTTGCACTGCCCGATACAGTTAAGTCACTTTTTATTTCAGTAGTTGCCAATACATCTGCGGCACCATACACACTCGCATCGATATGATAGAAACTTAAAGGATGTACCAGATTATTAGCAATTTGCTTATTAAACCAATCTTCCCATAAAAACTCAGTATAGTCCGTTGCATTGGCAACTTTGCTATAACCAATATCACGTGTGAAATAGACCAGTGAACGATATGGATTATTTTGCATACCGTCAGGGTTAGTTGCAGATTTCAGGCCTAAGTTTTTAGGTAATTGTTGATATGAAATCGGTTGGTTTTTCCCATCTCTTAACCATGCTTGGCCATTGGCAAGCATTTTCGCCCAAAACTCATCCGCAGTTTTACTATCGCTATAATTCCCAACAACTTTTACCCATACTTTAAGTTGACCACCGCCATCAGGCAGCTCACGGAATTCGGTCATTGTATGATGACCATCAGTCAAATAAAGGCGCCCATCATACCCCACAACCACTGTTTTCAAATCAGCCGTTTCAGTACCCGGCTGTTCTTGACAGTTAAATGTCTCCAATTGTTTTAAATTGGCCTTTTGTAGATCTTGGAGACTTGTAAAATCATCACGACCTTTTGCACCAATCGCTTCACAATAATCACTAAACTTCTTACCAATGGTTTTATTTAAATAAACTAATTGATTGACTGGATCTGCTTGCCAAGTTGGGCGCTGTAAATCACCTTGCCAACGCCCTAATTTATAATAAATTTGATCATAACCAATTGCACCCTGCGTTGGGATCAAATCAGCAATCGTAACTTGAATTACGTCATTTGTTTTTGCTGTTAGAAAACGCTGGTCACGGGTATCTGTAGGTGTTGGGGAAACTACTGTAGATTGCTGATTTTGGCTATCATTGCAGGCAGTAATAGCCATCATGCTCGCAACAAGAAATACTAAACTTAGAACTTTATAAGATTTTTTCTGCATGTCTGGAAACTACCCCAATAAATTGGATTATTTTTAATCAACAGAGTTTCATTTAGATGACTAATCGATGTCATTTTGATGAATATACCCAAACAGATATATGATTTAAAAAATGAATAGCACACAAATACTAAAAAGAACTGATGGCAAAAACTTTTATAATTAGTAAATGATTATGCCTGCTCTATTCTTTATTCCACAGAACAGCTTAATTTTTTCACACTTAATTCTTTATAAAAATGTCTTTAAATATAAGTTTAAAGTTAAGGAATAAATAATTTTATTATAAGAGAGCTTAAGTACAACATTATAAATAAAAAGCTAAGCCCCGATTAACGTGACTTAGCTTTAAAAAATAATTCTAATTAAGAAATTACTTATTTGATGTCTGCAAATTCAGAAACAGGTTTGTTCACTTCAACTTTTGTGCCACCAAATTTTTCACTCACAAATTTTTGTACTTTAGGTAAGTGATAAAGTTCACCAAGTTTCGTATAGATCGGGTCATTTTTGTTTGCTTCAGCTACACCCAATAAATTGACATAAAGTTTAGTAGACTGATCAATTGGCTCACGGAAGATAGAATCTTTCATTACATTGAGGCCACCTTCAAGTGCCAATGTATTACCAAGTACAATTGCATCTACATCGTTTTTAACACGAACTGCTGTAGTCATTTGAATTGGTTTTAATTGTAAATTTTTAGGGTTTTCAGCAATGTCGTTCGTAGTCCCTTTTACAGGGTCAAAGTTCGGTTTAAGTTTAATCAGTTTAGCAGACTGTAATAATGTTAATGCACGAGCTTCATTGGCAGTATCATTTGGAATAGCAATGGTAGCGCCTTGTGGGAACTCATCAACAGTTTTAATTTTATTTGCATAAATACCCATTGGTTCCAAGTAAGTTGTTGCAACAGCAGCAACTTTAGCTTTATTTGAAGCATTGTATGCTGCCAAATAGTTGAATGACTGGAACGCATTTACATCTTGCTCACCATTTGCGACAGATGTATTGAGCACAACATAGTCAGTTAAGTTAGTCACTTCGAGTTTAATACCAGCTTCTTTAGTCTCAGGAAGCGTTGCAACGTATTTCCATACGTCAGTATCTGAACCTGTTGAAACCAGTTTAATTGTTCGAACTGACTCACCTTTGTCTTTAGCTGGTGCAGTATTTTCAGTTTGTGCAGGTTGTTTATTACATGCTGTCAGTGTGAGTACAGATGCGCTGAACAGTACACTAAATAATTTTTTCATAGATACATCCTAAAATAGGAAACGCCTAACCCACAAAAGAGTGAGGCATTCCCAACCATTGGGTCGAAATGCAAAATTTGGCTGGAAATAATTTCCAGATATAGGGTTTAGAAGCCTGAATTCAGCATTATTCTTTCCGTGAACTTGCTCGCTGAACAATAGAATTATGTTTTGAAACAGTCTCTAAATATTGGTTCATCATATATCAATAAATGAATATTCTACAAATAACTTGTTCAATTTTGATATATAGACAGGCTCTCAGTAAACCAATGAAAACAAAAAATATATTATATAAATAAAAGAATTTTGATCAAATTATATACTTAATTGATTTATATGAAATTTTCAGGATTTGTTATCAATATTTAAGCTAAATATCAGTTTAATTTGTACTTTAATTTTATGTTTAGGAAAGACAATTCATCTCATAAACTTTTCTTTAACAGTATAGAACACTGATTGAAGAAGAACAGATAAGTTCTCATTTCTTAAACACATCACTTGCTGTACAGCCATATCTAAGGTGTCAGTAATATTTTCTTATATCTTAAATATATCTCAACCATACTTATCAAATAGATTTTGATCATACCATTTTTCAGATTCAAAACTGGTTTCAGGTAAATTCTTAATCATATCCTCACATTCCTTAAAGATTTTTTCGACTTCACCTTTAAAATCTATATTAAACCTATCTAAATCTTCTAGCTCAGTCCCTCTATGAATTATATTAATTAAGTCAATAGAGTAGCTATTTTCTTTCAAAAGTTTAAGCATATATGGTGTATACAAAAAATACTCAGCTTCATTTATATCTATATAATTATTTTTTAAAGAATGTAAAATCCCGAGATTAACTAATAAAATTAACTTTTCCAAGTCAGTTTTTCCAGATCTAAACATTTAATTCTCCCATTATTTTTCCATCTTAACTCAAAAACTTTAAATTGGCTTTGGAAATAATAGATATATACTTACTAAAATATATTTTTTACAAACAGCATTACTCTATTAAATTTTTCTATTTTAAATTTATTCAAATTCTAAAAAATGTTTAAGGATATTTATTAAATTAGAATTATATATCCTTATATTTCCATCCCCTACAAATTAAATATGGTAGTTTCTCAATTCCAAGACCAGATATTGACTCAACTCGATCGATTTCAGCAATAAAAAAAAGCCCCTGCTTTTAACAGGGGCTTTTAGAATTTGGCGGAAGCGGTGTTAGTCAAATTAAACAACCAAACCACTGATAAACATACAAAAAATAATTTAATTTTAGTTTTTTACTGTTATTTTTACTACAATAAAATTTCAACCAATCATTTGTTTATATTTCATTCACCTGACACTATTCTTGCTTAGTAAGCTAATGATTGTAAATTACAAATCATCTTAAACTACCCATTCTAAGACAGTTCATGTAATTTTACCTCAATTAAGAGTTCATTCGAGAATATATTCAATTAGAAGATTTTATATTCCCCGCCCCACGTAGTGGTGAAATGCTTTCCGACATGCCATTGACTACACTAATCAAGCGTATGCATGAACAAGAACTAAAAAATGGCTTAGGCTATATTGATCCAAAACAGAATCGTATAATTACCACACATGGCTTTCGGTCTACTTTTCGTGACTGGTCTGCGGAAAAAACTAATTATGCGCGTGAAGTCTGTGAACATGTATTAGCGCACAAACTACCAGATAAAGTTGAAGCTTCTTACTTGCGTGGAGATTATCTAGATAAACGTAAAGAATTAATGGCAGATTGGGCAGAGCACTGCTCTACGCTTACAGAGTGATGTAACACATAAACCTTGTATTTCGCCTAACCAAATAATAATCTTACCCTTTATATTTATCATAGAGCCAACATGTCAATACAAACTATAAGCAGTACCATAACAAGGTTAAATAAGGAGTTAGCAGATATTACTCATCGAATGAGCTTAGAGCAGAAAAAGGGAGCTGATATAATTTCTAAAATTTTACAAATTCAAAATTCTATCGGGAAGACAACTAGCCCCTCTACATTAAAAACAAAGTTATCAGAAATTAGTAGGAAAGAACAAGAAAACGCTCGTATACAATCAAAACTTTCAGACTTACAAAAGAAAAAGATTGATATTGATAATAAGCTGCTGAAAGAAAAGCAGAACCTTATAAAAGAAGAAATACTGGAAAGAAAAAAATTAGAGGTCCTGACTAAAAAACAGCAGAAAGACGAAATTGAACATCAAAAGAAGCTGAAACGTGAAATTGATGCTATTAAAGCTTCTACCCAATATATTACTGATGTTTCAATATCATCTTACAACAATACAATACCTGAGACGGAACCAGAATATGATTTGTTTATTTCACACGCTTCAGAAGATAAAGAAGATTTTGTCAGACCGCTTGCAGAGACATTACAGCAACTTGGAGTAAACGTTTGGTACGATGAATTCACGTTAAAAGTTGGGGACAGTTTACGTCAAAAAATTGATAGTGGTCTCCGAAACTCTAAATACGGTACCGTTGTTCTTTCAACTGACTTTATTAAGAAAGACTGGACCAACTATGAACTTGATGGCTTAGTAGCTCGAGAAATGAATGGCCATAAAATGATTTTACCGATTTGGCACAAAATTACTAAAAATGACGTTTTAGATTAGACCTCTTGCGAAAGTAAAAACCACCTCAATCTAAATTTCATGAGATATCAGAAATTAAATCGTTTTTCAGATTCTGAATTCCAGCGCTTGGTTGGTGTACCTCGACCAGTTTTTAGTGAAATGATCGAAGTTTTAAAAGAAGTAGAATCACTTAAAAAGAAATCTGGGCGTCCTCATACTTTAGCTATAGAGGATCAATTATTATTAACACTCAATTACTTACGGAATTACAGCACTCAATTGGAGTTGGCTGCAAATTACCATATCGCTGAAAGTAATGTGAATCGAACCATTAAAAAGGTTGAAGATGCATTGATGAAATCAAGACGGTTTACTCTGCCAAAACGAAGCATTACCACAGCAGACGAACAGTTTAACTGGGTCATTATTGATGCGACAGAATGTTCAATAGAACGTCCGAAAAAAAAA